>JAOZHP010000012.1 GCA_026014815.1 Candidatus Bathyarchaeota archaeon | reverse complement strand
CTAAAACAACCCCGATCACATTTCATTATATGACAAAAAGCGATCAGGTAACGGTCTTTTTTGTGTAAAAACACCGAGAATTAAAATTTAGCTACGTACAAACAGGAATTTTTTCCATATGTCAAATGACAGGATCACATTACCCGACGATGTACCCCCCACGCCAATCCGGAACCAATCCTTTTACATTTAAACCCCCATTCTTTGCCCATGAATCAAATCTGTGAAACAGTCTACTTCGAGAAACCAGGCAAAGAGAACACCGAGGAGACTCTGCGACTAGCCAAGAAACGAGCAGACGAGCTCGGTATCAAGAACATAGTCATCGCCAGCTACACAGGGTATGCAGGCGTCCTCGCCTCAGAGACGTTCAAGGGCTACAATCTAGTCGTCTCAGCGGGCATGATGGGGTTCACCGAGCCAGACAAACACAGGATGACCCCAGAGAACCACGAGAAAATGGAGAAGAATGGAGCCAAAGTCTTTTACCATCTCCACGCTTTCGGCGGCCTCGGCAGAGCTGTCAAGCAGAAATTTGGCGCCATCCAGGTGGACGAGATTATAGCCCACACTCTCAGAACTCTAGGTCAAGGAGTCAAGGTGGGCTGTGAAATCGCGTGCATGGCTTGTGACGCCGGGTTAATCCGAACTGATGAGGAGTGTGTCTCGATTGGCGGCTCAGGTGGAGGCGCTGACACAGCCATTGTCCTGAAGCCCAGTAACACTCACAGGTTCTTTGACACAAGAATCAGGGAGATAATCTGCAAGCCTCGACCGTGAGGTATCTATTTTTTTATTCTTTGACGAAGACTGTCTTGGTCCACCACTTGAGGATGGGGGCCATCATCATGACCCATGTAACCAGGAAATTAAGTATCTTCATAGTTTCCATCATGTTATTCACCTATACGCTACGGGACTCGGGTCGTTGCTCAGCACCACAGACATGATTATCTTTCTCCAGTTGGTGCCTGAGGGCCTCTCCTGATGGATAGCTGACTTCTCCTCCATAATGGACTGGGAGATCGCCCTCATCCTTGCCTGATGTTTCTTCATGGTTTCTTCGAGGAAGACTCTGTCAAACTCCAGCTCTTGGGCGTTCTTGAATGCCCTTATTTGCTCTTCTCTGGTTATTGGCTCGTTCATCAGGTTCTCACCGAACATTCATGTACCACTGATCTATAATATCATTAGTGAATAATGAAGGGTAAATAAATGTTTACAATATGTATACATTTGTATATGTAAGGTAAACACATCAATAATTTATGATAAACATGATAAAATCTGTTGAAGATAATAAATGTATTTAACATAAAGGTATAAATTTATGAACATCAATACATCACGAAGAAAAATAAATAAACAATTTACTACATTAAGGCAATCAACTATTAACTAGAAATGTAAAAGATCATGAATCTGTATTAGTGATACTAAAAGAACAGCTCAAGGAGATATATAATGAAAGGTACCGGGGCGTAGAGATCAACAGTGTCAATGTCTTACTCCCCCGGAGCCAAGTTTGTGGTCATTTACAACCTGAACCTGAAGGACGAGGCCCCTATCTTCAGGGCGAAAATAGTCGTAAACGTCGAGACACGGGAACTAGAGCAGTTTGAGCCGGTTATGCTCTAGACCTGATACACATTGCTTTATTTACCTACCGCACCATCACAGTGAAGATGAGGCTCACCATCCCCAAGCATCTAGTCGAGGAGATAATGGTGTTCGCCAGAGGCAATCACCCGAAAGAGGTGATACTCTTGCTGAGGGGATCGCGGAAAAATGATGTTTTAAGCGTAACAGAGTACCTTTTCCCGCCTTACGGCTCTGGGGGCAGGGGTCACGCCAGCTTCCCGGCACGAATGCTTCCCATAGACTTCACGATCATCGGGACTCTTCATAGTCACCCATCAGGCAACCTGCGGCCATCAGTGGGGGATATGCATAACTTCTATGGCAGAGTGATGGCGATTGTCGGGCCTCCGTTCACCACCTCAAGCATCGCTGCCTATACTGGCGATGGAAAGGCGATACCCGTCGAGGTCTTGCCAGAGTAGTGATCAGTACTCAAATATTGGAGGAGGAAATATTGATCTCTACTGATGGAGACCAAGGAAACATTAGCCAAGGCCGTGACCTTGGTGTTCAATGCTCCTTTGCTCGCTGTACTCACCTACCTGTACATCTACGAGTTCAACAGACCGGAGCCATCGCTGAGCCTCCTCGGGGTAGCCACCTTCTTCTCCGGTGTTCTCCCCGTGTTAATCATTCTCTACATGAAGAGAAGCGGCATCGTCCATGATATGATGGTGGAGAGACACGAGGACAGGATAAAGCCCTTCATCGGCGCCATCGTTAGCTACCTGCTGGGTATCATTGCACTCGTCTATCTCAGGGCTCCCATAGAGATGCTTTACCTCATGGCTTGTTACACCGTGAACTCCTTGGTGATGATGCTTATCACGTTACGATACAAGGTAAGCATCCACGCAGCAGGAATCGCTGGACCCGCCACCTTCCTCGTGCACCAGTACAGCGTAAGCCTGTGGCCCTTCACTATTTTGGCCGCCGTGGTCTGCTGGGCTCGATATGAACTGGATATGCACTCCTTGGGCCAACTCACGTTAGGCTTAATCTTGAGTGCTTTGCTGACTTATGCCCAGCTAGAACTCTACAGTTTGTTTATCCCCCTACTATGATGGGATATATGACAACCTTGTCCCCTGGTTTGAGCTTCGCCGAGTCCCACAGCCTCTTGTCATTCACGATGACGCCAACCACTCTTCGGTCATAAGCATAGAGGATGGTCTCACCCATGGTGGCTATGTACTCGCGGAGCGTGGTGGGCTTCTCCACGATCTTCACGGTGAGACTGGGATACATCAATGAAACTACAAGTTGGCTTTTCTTATACCTTGTCCAGTCCCAACTCTTTACGTCGTTGCTTGTATCGTTTGTGCCATGTGTCCACGTTCTCTGAGTTCACGTGGTTCTTATGGTGCCTGAAGCCTCCCTTGAAGCCCCGTGGGATATGCATAAGCTCATGGATCAGTGTCCTGTCCTGTGCGTCAGGTGGGTAGTAGTCGAACTGTTCATGGATGACCTCGATGATGTAGGTGGGCTGCATGGACATGGCCTCCTGCCAGATCCTTCCGAGGCCGTGGATACGAGCTATGGTGCGTTTTGCTTGGCTGCCCCTGCTCCTGACGCAGTAGACGCGGTCCATGTCCACATGCTCGAACTTCAGAACCTCGATGATCTCCAAGAGCCGGTCCTTGATGTCTGGGGCGTTGTAATACTGGATCATCTTTCATTATTCTTGTCTTGGCGTGTTTAAGGTCTGCTGGAAAACCATATATGTTGGATGGATGATCCATCCAATAGCTTGAGTGCTCAAACCAAAATAAACCCAACACAGAAAGCCACCATAATGGCCATAATGACAGCAGCAGCCGTAGCCACAAACTACATGCTCATAGGCGCCATCAACATCAAGTTCATGGACCTCATCGTCTTCACCACAGGCTACGTGCTAGGACCACTCCCAGGCGCAGGCGTAGGCGCCATGGTCTGGGCCGTCTACGGGACACTGAACCCCTACGGCTTCAGTCTACCTGTGCTCGCGGCAACAATGCTGGGTGAGACAATATACGGCTACGCCGGCGGCGCGATAAGGAACAGGATGAACGTAGGTATGACCCTGAAGCCTGACATACGTCTAGCAGTCATCGGGTTCATGCTCACCTTCGTCTACGACCTATTCACCAACATAGTCTCAGCGATAACGGCTGGGGTACCAATTATGATTGGACTCATAGCAGGTGTGCCCTTCAGTTTGGTTCACGAGGTGAGTAACGCGGCTTTCTTCGCGTTCGGGTTCCCACCACTGGTTCGAGGAATCAGGCAAGTACTCAGGATGAATGAATGATGAATCAAGACACGTACAAATGGATCGCGGCAGCTCTCTTCTGCACTACACTGATAGCTGGAGGCGCCACCATATACCTCAACAATCAGGTAGCCACCATCAGGGCTGACTACCAGGAGACCCTCGGTGAGCTGGATATGCTCACCATCAAGGTGAACATTAAGATCGATTACGGTAACGAGACCGTTCAATGGTATAACGATACCAGAGTCCCAGTGGGAGCTAACTTGCTGAACGCCACCGCTATAACTGCTGAACTTGATATCACCACGAGCACCTTCGGTGCCTTCGTCAGTGGTATTAACGGCGTCGGCGGTGACGCTAACACGTGGTGGCTCTGGGAGTACTACGAGGAAGGATGGATGCCAGGCATGGTTGGCGCCGAACAGTGGGTCCTCCACAACGGCGACACCGTGGCTTGGACCTACACCAGCTTCTCGTAAAACTTAACCAATAAGAGGCGAACCCAAGACCGTGAACCCTATCGAGACCCTCATAACCCTATCTGGGAAGACAGCTCCGGGTAGACCCCCAGATTTCACGCCGGCCCACCTCTTGAAGGCCTTGAAGGTCATCAATGAGATTGGGCCAGGCAGGAAACAGTTAGCGGCTGACCTGAACTTAGGCGAGGGAACCATACGGAATCTCATCGGCAGGTTAGTCGACGAGTCTTTTGTATCCATCAGCCGGCAAGGATTGAGTCTCACAGAGAAAGGTCAGGAATTTATGGATGACCTAAAGTCCATGCTCATGTGTTATAGTTTCCCTGACTCGGAGATGACTGTGGCTGAATACAATCATATAACCCTCATTAAGGGAGTGTCTGACAAGGTGAGGTATGGGGTAGAGCAACGTGACGCGGCTCTTCTAGCTGGAGCAAAAGGTGCTACAACTTTGATCATCGCTGATGGTGAAGTGGTGATGCCCGGTGTAACAGAGAGACTAGGTGATGCTGAGAAGAAGTTCATATTGAATCTGGCTCCAGAGGAGGGTGATGTACTGATAGTAGGGTCCGCTGAGTCACCGTTTTTCGCCGAGATGGGTGCAATCGCAGCGGCGCTAGAATTACTGGTTTAGTGAATAACTCTAAATCGTCTTCTCGTAACCCTTATCCATGTATCATTTCGGTTACGGCTCTAATTTGAACCTAGATTTCTTACGTAAGTACTGTCCAAGCGCTGAATTTGTGAAGAAAGCTTACTTGCCTAACTTTGAAGTACAGTTCCGTTTCTGGAGCGAGAAACGGCAGGGAGGCATCAGCACGATTATCGAGAAGCCGGGGAGCCTTGTTCATGGGGTCATCTATGAGGTGCCGGAGGAGGAGCTGCTGGAGATGGATATCATCGAGAGTGTTCCTCAGGGACTTTACAGTCGTGAGACTTTCATGGTGTTGGATGAGTATGGTGAATGGGAGAAGGGGGACCTCTACAGGGTCACAGACCCTAAAGGGCCGTTCACCCCTTCGAGGAGTTACGTCGAGCTTATGCTGTCAGGGGCCAAGCAGCATGGCCTGGACCCCGAGTACGTTAAAAAAATTGAGGTTATCTACGCTAGGTCAGAGTGACTTCTCGTAGACGACCTCACCACCGATGATTGTGGTAAGTGCCTGTGTCTCCAGTAT
>JAOZHP010000109.1 GCA_026014815.1 Candidatus Bathyarchaeota archaeon | reverse complement strand
CAGACTCGACGAGTTACTGGAACTGGCAAACAAAGTCAAAAACATCAGCGCCAAACATGAAGGCGGATCACCCGAGGTAGAACAAAACCTAGACCGCCCCTCAGACATACTAGACTACTTCATCCCAAAGAAAGACATCATCCAACAAGGATTAATGCCCAAGCTACTATCAAACTACCTACACAAACACGACGCCGTCAACAGAACCGCCAGAATGCTAACCGAACACGGGTTAACCTTCATCTCAGCCCCCAACCTCCACAAAGAATAACACGCAAAGGCCATGCGCCCACACAGTACCTGTGGCATCTAACCTACGATGGTATAGCAGGGCATACACACAAAAGTCACAGTTAACAGAGACCCTGCCTTACAATCTTTTAAGGAACCCCAAGCAACCATTAACGCCAGCAAAGGAACTAGCAGGCTGAAGCGAATCGTCTCAGTCACCCAGTGGATCGTCGGGTAGTACACCACCCCAAAATAGTCCAGCAGCCCCAACACACCAAAGCAAAGCTGAACCACCAGCACAAACGGAAAAACCCTCCCCACGACTCAAAGAAAACAAGATATTAAAAACCAACAACAACCCAACCAGATATACACTTAACTATAAAACCACCACTGAAAGACAAACCCAGACAACAGCCAGCCAAGACAACGAGAACTTTTCACGAAAAAATGTGTAGAGAAGCCTTTCAGCCCGTGAACCATACCAACGTTACCCTGTCAACAGACAGCCGACCGTCATCAGGTCCATGGAGAACATGGACATAAAGAGTACGTGCGCATATACAGATCACCATACCATAGAAGCCGATGTCAACCACATCAGCGACACAATGAAACAAGAGTCGTAACACCAAAAACGCCAATCACCATACCAGCCCCCGCCTCACGACCTTAACTCCCTGTAAACTCTGCGCCTATGGTCGACGACGAGGAACAGAACCCGCCTCCCCTTCTCATCCACCTCATAGATCAACCGATAGTCCCCCACTCTGAACTTGTATAGCCTCCGCTCATCGAACACAAGCGTCGACCCGATGTAAGACCTCTCAGAGATCTCCTAGACACCGTCAAGGACCCTGCCCCTCATGGCGCTTTCCAGCTTCTTAAGACGCTGGAGAAACCGCCTCGTCGTCACTATCCGGTAGCTACCCACGAGCCGACTCCTTCCTCAGCTCCTCGAGACTCTCAAACTCCACGACCTCGCCAGCCTTAGCCTCGTCGAGGCTCTCCTTCAGCTCCGCCTGGAAACCCTCGTCTTGGAGCATCTCGAAGGTGTCAATGAGGTCGTCAACACTCCTTCTCGCCTCCTCAAGTTTATCGAGAACCGCCTTCAGGTACTCGCCCTCTATGACCACCCTACCCAAGAACCTGCACCCATCAACCCATCCTCAGCCAAGTAACTTAAACCCTTCTCACGCCCATTATACATGCCATCACGGATCTCATAGACTTCGCTATGTCCCCCGTCAGATCCGTCGACCCCTCATCACAAATGATCACCCTGTCCACCTGCCCCACCAGACGAAGCAGCACCGAAGCAACATGTGCTCCTCGTTGAAAGCCGGCACAAGAGCCACCACCAACCCAGATACACCGCACCAAACACATAGCTCACAACACACCTGAAACCAATCGATCAAACAACCATCGAAGAATAAGGCACCTAGAAAATACCCGTAAAGGCGCCAACACGGTTCCCTTTAGAGTTGCCTGAGCTCCCTCATCACCAACCCAACCATATATCTGAACCTGTTGTCTATCAAGCTATTCCCCGAGATCCTCGCCGCAAGGCACATCGTCGAAGAGGCGTCGTCCTCAACGAACTAGGTTATCTCCGTCAAGAACTCCACCTCCATCTAGAGCATGGAGTCCTGTCCAGCGAAGAAAACAACGATCCAACTCTACCCCAGCCCATACCTCTATCTATTTAATCCACCTTCAACAAGTAGTGATAGACATGACCCAGGCAACATTCGACGACATCATCGCCGAGGTGAAAAAGGTGAACCAGCGGCTCGAATCCATAGAGAAAGCCCTCACATCGATGATTACCATGCTCATGCACGAGGAGGAACTCAGCCCAGAAGAGTGGAAGGAACTGGAGAGCATCGAGGCAGAGATGAAGAACGGCCAATCGATACCACTGGAAGAACTCGAGAAGGCGCTGAAGTAAACCTATGCCCGGCTACCGTCTGCTACTCTCCAGACAGGCACACAAGTTCATAACTGACCTAAACAAGCGGCGGGCAAGGAGAGTAACACAGGAGATAGGCGATCTCCGTAACTATCCCTTCTTCGCCATGCCCCACGACCTAGCCAAACTAAAAGGCAAGAAAGGCTACTACAGAATCAGGATAGGAGACCTGCGTGTCATCTTCAGAGTGTTCGAAGAAGAAAAAGAGATATACATAGAGAAAATCGACCACAGAGAAAAAATCTACAAATAACTACGTCTTCACACAAGCACCGAGGCAACGAAGTGCTCCTCACTGTAAGCCGGCACAAGAGCCACCACCAACCTAGACACACTGCACCAAACATATAACTGAAACATATCGATCAAACCACCATTGAAAACCTAAACCACGGGAAAAATAACCAACAGTGGATGCCTTCAAAAACGTAAACCCCCATCAACCTAACCAACCTCACACAGTTTCCTTGCCCGTGAAAGAGTTAACCCCACAATGATATATTACCAGCTCATAATTAATTCAAGGAGATAAGTCATGTTTAACTTAACCAAACAGCAACAGGAAAGGGCGAAAGCCATCCATGAGGCCTCACTGATAGTCGATACCCACAACGACACCATCCTCCACCTCATCAAGGCACCCCCATTCATAACCACCGAGACAAACCCACCAGCCCCCAGAAGAAGCCTCGGCGAGAGAAGCGAGCACGGCCAAATCGACATACCACGCATACAGGAAGGAGGAGTAAACTGCCTCCTCTTCGCCATGTACGTCAGCCCACTTTATTCCGCGAGGCTGCGCCGACTCATACAGATGCTGGACGCCTTCCACATTGAAATCGAGAAAAACCAGGACACGATAGCCGTCGCCACCAGCTACAAGGAGATAATGAAAACAGTCAAAGATGGAAAGATCGCGGCGGTCATCACCATCGAGGGAGGAGAACCACTGGAAGGCAAGATAGAATCCCTCAGAACAGCTTACAGGCTCGGCGCCAGATCCCTCACACTCACCCACTTCCCCAGAAACATGCTGGGAGACGGCTCAGGAGCCGACTCCGGGTCACACCTAACCGACTTCGGCAAACAGGTAGTAGAGGAGATGAACACGCTAGGGATGCTGGTCGATATCAGCCACCTCAACGAGACAGGGTTCTATGACGTAATCGAGATAACCAAGGCCCCCATCTTAGCCACTCACAGCAACTGTAAAGCCCTGTGCAGCCACCACAGAAACCTCAAAGACGAACAGATCAAGACCCTCGCCGAGAACGGCGGCGTCATAAACCTCAGCTTCTGCGCCGGCTTCATCAAAGACGGCATCGGGTTCGGCGACCCAGAGGCAGTCAAACGAGTCACCATCCAAGACTGGCTAGACCACCTAGACCACGCCATAAACCTAGTGGGCACCAGCCACGTGGGCATCGGCAGCGACCTAGACGGAGGCTGCGGTTTCCCAGACCTCAACGATGTCACCAGGTTCCCACTCCTATCAGAGGGCATGGTAGCGCGAGGCTACACAGACCAGGACATACAAAAGATACTGGGGGGCAACAACCTCAGGGTATTCAAAAAAGTCCTCACCTAGATCTCATAGACCCAAAGGTCAATCCAAACCACCATTTTTCGGATCATATAATTAACCTCGATCCTCCGAGTTTTTCAGGCTTGAATTGAGGAAAAAGCCTTCTAAAATATTTGCTGTGACTTTCTTCTTTGTATCGTTGCTGTCTTTTAATTTGTTAGAGGTGACATGTCGTCTGTTCTAGAGATCAATGTGACTGAAGGAAACATAATCGCGGAGGTCCGACACAGTTCTCCTTCCTCCTCACATTAAATAGAGAAGATATTTACTCTAACCGCGCGTCGCGCGCAACTTTACGGTTAAATTTTTTTCAGTCAGTCAAACAAAAGTAAACGAGATTTAATGGATAATTACAACATCCATATTCATTAAATTAAATGCTATTGATTATATTCTGAATGAAAATTCGTAACATTGTGCCCTTGATATTGGTATTTCTAGTAGCCACGACTATATTTTTTTCAAGATACAATATCTCACAATGGTTTAAAGACGATTCTACTCCAATAAATATTCCACTAGTACCAAAAATAGAAACATTGAAACCTTTTACATTAACTGCTTTCTCAGAAACTCATAGATATGAAGAGATAACTGTTAATGAGAGTATATGCTCTGAGCGTTTCGAGCACTGCATTTTACGGGTTTATCGATTCGATGACATTTCTATTGCTGATTGCGAGTTCGTTAATTCCCGAATTCACATAGTGGAGTGCTCAAATATCACATTCAAGACAAATATTGTACGAGACTATTATATTGCAGAGGACCCTGCTCTCTTAGTATCCGAGGTATCAGATCTACATTTTTCGGGAAACATGATAATGAATAACTCTGTGGGCATAGTTGTCTCAGGAGGAAGAGACTTGGTGTTCTCATATAACCTGTTTGAGGCAAACGACCAACACAACGCTATAATGGGTTTGAACACGCAGAACTGTACGATCCACAACAACTTGTTCAGGTACAATTTTCCACATGCCTTAATGATAATGAACCGCGAGGAGAACCCAGAGGTTTATCTCGACATATACTCGAATATTTTTGACCGTAACATCGAGGATGCGATAAACTTCGAGGACTATAGAGGTTCTACTCATGAAACGTATGTTCATGACAATATTATCAACGGCACGGGTCAAGCTGGGCTGAACATCGAATACAATAGCTGGGGAGCGAACATCGTGGTCGAAGGAAACCACATCTACGGAAACGGATTGTTAGCTCTAAGTATACTAGACCAAGATGGTAAGCCAACAAGCATTTTCCCATCACACAAGCATCAACCTGAGCCATATTCCGAGGGATGGAAACATGGGATCAAACTTGAGGACTGTAGCAATGTGACAATAAAATCAAATTACATCTATGATAACAAGGGTAACGGCGTCGATCTTGTTAACGCCCGTGAAATTACATTGGAGAATAACACGATAACGTCAAATATCAACGGGATAAGCTTGAGGAAATACTATGCCTCTTCTTTCATACGGACCTATTCACCTCTACTCCCAAACGATGCAGGATACTCCGAGTTATACTCTACTGTGAATATTGTCGTAGATAACATTGAAAACGATTATTATGTTGAGGAGGGCTCAACGCTCAGAGCACCCTAGACATAGAGTTGTTAATACTACACGAGTACTAAAATGCGCGTGCATATAGAAGAGGAAAATGAAGAAAACAATGTAGAACCGATTATCGAGACCAGTAGTGTCAGCAGTATGTCTCTGATCCTGTGTGTTTCACCTTTTTATGATTCGGCCCTGATCGGATTGGCACAATAAGTTTGTCCTTTAGGGCTACTCTGCGCCTGTTCGTGCTTATATTTCCAGGGAATTACTGTTACTAGACCATGGGGAACTCTATCCACACACTCTTGATCATAAATCCTGGGCACTTTCACGCCGCCCTCACACTGAAAAAACTCCACCCAGCCATATCTAACAAAGTTTACGTCTACGCGCCGAGAGGACAGGAACTCGAACAATTCCATAGCATAGTAGAAAGCTTCAACCAGAGACCCATAGACCCCACCGCATGGAAACTACACATATACCATGGAGAAGACTACCTGGACACCGCCATCAGGGAGAGAAAAGGAGACATCGCAATCCTTGCAGGGCGAAACGACCTGAGAATGGGGATGATTCACAGACTCCACTCTGAGGGATTTCATGTACTGGCCGACAAGCCTTGGCTGATAAGCCATAAACAAGCAGGTTTACTGAAGAAGACTCTCTCAAAGCCCCAGCCAATAGCCATGGACATAATGACGTCCCGGCACCAAGTCTCCAACAGAATAAGAAAAACGTTAACACAAGACCCCCAAGTCTTCGGAGAACTCTATGTCCCAACTGATGGCACACCATCCTTCTACATGGAGAGCATCCATTGCATCAGCAAGACAGTGAACGGTAAACCGTTAATCAGACCCACCTGGCACTTTGACATCGAGGTGCAGGGAAAAGGAATCGTGGATATCCCAAGCCACCTCGTAGACCTCGCCCACTGGACCCTCTTCCCCGATCAAACCATCAACCATGAACGAGACATAGCCATAAAACAGGTCAAGAGCTGGCCCACAAAGGTACCCCATGAAACCTTCAAACGCGTCACAGGGTACCGGTTCACAGAGCCCCTCCAAGAATATGTAACCGAGAACGTTCTGGAACACGAGTGCAACTGCAGCATCGAGTACACAGTCAAAGACATACCCATCCACGTGAGATCAACTTGGATTCTAGAGTCCCCCACTGGGGGCGGGGACACCCATCATTCTATGGTACGTGGCACCCTCTCCGACCTCATCACCCGACAACTCCCTGAACACGGCTACAAACAAAAACTCGTAGTAAAACCCCGTGATAAGAGACACGCAGAAGACATAGACAAGGCACTGAGGAACGCCCTCAAAGAACTCAAAGACACCATCCCAGGAGTCACGAGAAGTATCCAGAGAGACGAATTCATCATAAATATCCCCCCTGAACACGCAACGGGCCACGAGGAACACTTCGCCGAAGTATTCAAACAATTCATCACATACATAGAATCCGGCAAACTCCCCCCAGAAGAAAACCCCAACACAGTCAGCAAATACACACTACTAGCAGAAGCACAAAAAATGGAACAACAGAAGAAACATGAAAAATGAAGAACCGGTTCATAAAAATTAACCACATCTAATCCATAATTTTATGGGGTTTAACCAAATCACTGATTATAGCCTTATATCGAATATTTTATCCACAATTCACCAAAGCCACACAATCAGGGAGTCATCGCCCTCACCGATGGCGCCTTTCCTCGGGGTTAACCACCGTGCACGAACTAAGGTTTTATTTATGTTCATGTGAAAAGATGTAATAGGTGTAAAAAAATGGCGACTGCTTTTATAATGATTAACGCGGAGATTGGGTCGGAAAATGAGGTATTGATGAAATTGAAGGAGATCGGTGAGGTCAAAGAGACTCACATGGTCTACGGCGTGTACGATATCATCGCCAGAGTCGAGACAGAGACAATGCCGGAACTCAAGGATATTATCAGCTGGAAGATCCGTCGCATTGAAAAGGTTCGCTCTACCCTAACGATGATCGTCATCTGAATACGCCTGATCCAAATCTTATCCACAATTCACCCTAATCCTATTCATGAAGTATGTTGCATGCACGCGTGCATAGAATTCTTATTCGAAATAATACTCGAATAGGGCCTCTCCTTTTATTCCTCTTTTTTCGAGTCTACAGACGTACTTTGAAGTACCATGTAGCTCAAAATCGTTCCAGCTATTGCGAGAACATAGTTTCCGGTACCAACTGCAAGACTAACTGAAGCGGTTAGCCAGATTTAAGCCGCTGTTGTCAAGCCGACAATTCTCTCCCGGGTCTGTATCACATTGCCTGCACCAATGAAACCGATTCCCGTGATTATCGCCGCTGCAAGTCGACTGTTATCGGCAGTATCTGGAAACGCCGTGAAGCTAAGTACGGTATGAGTGGATAAAAACCCACATAATTGGGTTATACAATTTTATACCCTAGGCTTGTTTCAGTGAACCGTAAACTGGTTTCGTCTAAGAGTGCGGGCGCATTGGCGACCTAGAAGCAGCACAGGTGCAGCATCGGGGCGCATCACCGCTTAAAACTTGTGAGAAAAAAGACGTGGAATGTTTCTTGTTATTCATGCTATTTCTGTATTTTATCCGAGTTCTGCGACCGCATTTTCTTTTATCTGCTTTAGGACTCTCAGTTGATTGACGTGGACTTTCAAGAGCTTGACTCCTCCAGACGAAGATGTCTTGACGAGCATAACACTGCATCCGAGACCCTAGACGTTACAGGCTGTTGATGTTTCATAAATACTTGACATGAACTGACGTTGAATCGATCAACAGAGTGCCTGAAAAAATTAGGGGATTATAATTGAGTCGCTAGTCTCCACGTTTGCAGAGGAATCGTAGGTCCATCCGCTGAGGACCACATCATCCACAACGAAGGTGAACGTCGTCCCTGACAGCGGGTTCTTCACCGAGTCCGACTTTAGAGATACCTGTCCACTATCGTCTGTTACTCCCGTGTCGGTGTCTGCGGTCGCGCCCATCCAGTGGCCGTACACTGTTGCTCCCTCAACCGGGTAGTTGTCCGAGTCGACGATGGTCACCAGTGCTATACCCCATACGAATATGTTTCGACCAGCAGTTTTACTGCCTGTAGAAATCACAATGCTGGCGATGTGCATAGTTGGTAGTGCCGGAGCTTCGCTTGTCGTTCCTTTTGCTTCATTAGAAGCTAACCCTTCGTTTCCTGCCTTGTCCACAGCTGATACTATATAGTAGTAGGTTGTCGAAGCCGTCAGTCCGGTGTCTGGGTACGAATTCGTAGTTGGCGAGGCAACCAAATCATATGGGCCGCCAGACGCGGTGCTCCTGTACACGTTGTAGTGATCAAGATCAGACTCCGCTGTCCACGAAACATCCAGTTGACTGCTGCTCGCTGTTGTTACCATCACGCCAGTTACTTGTTCTGGCGGTGTTGTGTCCACTGTGAATGACCAGCTTGTGGTAGCCAAGTTGCCTATAGTATCCGATGCATCAAGAGTCACCGTATGGAGACCCTCTGAGAGAGCCAGTGTATAAGACACTAGGCCGCTTTCATAAGTGTGCGCAACTTCATTTCCATTTAAGGTCATGACAATGGAGGATTCATCAATTCCACTCGCATCTGTAACGGTGGCTGAGATCGTTGGATTCGCTGTGTTTACAAACGCTAAATCAGCAGGTGTCAAATCGGATATCGTGGGCGGAGTTGTATCTACGCTCGGAGCCGCAGCGGCCTCATCGGCGTCAACCAGCCCATATCCATACCAGCTATCCCACCCGGCGCTACCCAGATCGTCAGCAGTCTCTCGAAGTCTGGTGCGGACTTCCACGTTCGTCAGACCCGGTTCGCCAGCCCAAACCAAAGCAGCCGTTCCCACCACGTGCGGGCATGCCATTGACGTGCCGCTGTGGGTTGCATAGTCGTCGTCCCAATAGGTCGAGAGAATGCTAACCCCGGGAGCCGCCAACTCTAAAGCCGAGCCCGTGCTCGACCAGCTTGCCTTCGTATCCGTAACATCCGTCGCTCCCACAGCAATGACGGAGTCGTATCTGGCAGGGTAGTCTACCGAGTCGAATTCGGCTCTTCCCCGTCGCTGGTAGTCGTTCCCCGCTGCCGCGACTATAAGGACTCCCGCCTCAT
>JAOZHP010000011.1 GCA_026014815.1 Candidatus Bathyarchaeota archaeon | reverse complement strand
CTCCTTGAAGATTAGCTACTACGAGTCTGGCTCCCTGGAGATTAGCATTTAAGAAAAAGACTCCCTGGAGATCAGCACCCCAGAAATTGGCTTTCTGAAGATTGGCACCCCCGAGATTAGCTCCCTGGAGATTAGCGTTCCCGAGAGAGGCTCCCTGGAGATCAGCACCTACGAGATTGGCCCCCTGAAGATTGGCATTCCAGAGATTGGCTCCTTGAAGATTAATATAAGCCATCTCAGCCTGCTGAAAATATGCACTTCGGAGATCAGCTTTTTTTAGGATAGTGCAAGTAAGATCCGCTCCTTCTAAGTGAGCTTTTTTTAAATCTACCCAGTAAATCCTTTCATATTCTTCCTCTGGCTTGGTAGCTAATACTTGATAGCTTAAATCAACACAGATCCAAGGCTTCAGGAAGAAGTCGGGTTCAGAGCCGATGATGTACTCCATATACTCATTACGCACTTTCACTCCCCCCCTCATTGCCCATGGAATTATGAAAAAGAGTAGAAATATCTCAAATATTAGCACTAAAGAAACTAAAATAGTTTTATTTCGTTGGTTTAAGAGAAATCCCGGCACTCCCTTAATTTTAAATTTAAACTTGCATTGAACACCTTCATAGCAACACCAAAAATAAATAACGGAAAGAGTTCCTAGAACTGGGAATACTCCTCCTATAACGTAGGATAAGATCGGATCATGTTTTTTGACAAACCAAAGAGCAAAGAGAACTAAAATTAAAGGGAGCAACCACCACAGGGAGATTTTAGTAACTCCTTCTTGTAGTTTTCCTACGGAACCGGCCTCAGGATCCTCAGCAATATTCAACATCCAAGGATAGAGGCGTCTTTTTTCTATCGGAGCATAATTACCACGTAGATCAGTAATTAACCCTTTTATTCTAGCTAGGTATAATTGCAAATAGATAAAAAGAAATATTACCGCCAGTGGAGCTATGATGAAAAAACCAATGAGCGAGACATCCAGATGTAGGAATGGTAAACGGACCACATCATCAAGAATAATTTGCCGATCCGAAGTGGTAGCAACTGTGAGTGCACAGTAGGCCAAAAAACTAACATAGAGCAAATAAATTCGACGGGCATTCTTGGAAGCTTCTGCAATATTATCTATTAACCAGTGAGGAGGCTTTTGTTTCTTTTTGTTCTCCGATGGTCCAGGTACCATTTGACTCTCTATCCTCAACCCTTAGTGTAAAATCACTTTTATTTTTGACCTTCTATGAGCTAGTTGTGTATTTTAAAATGAACTTTGACTTCCGCTTTAATTTAGTTTTTTGATGAGGATTTGTCAAACATGTGCGTTAAGTCATCTAAAATCTAACCGTAGGGGTATTCATTGTGCCATCAAAAACCTAACCCAAATCTCAGCACTTGTCAATATTGTGCTCGATGTGATTTGTCCGCTCCTTTATTTGCACAGGGAATGATAAGGATGGTCACAAAACTCTCCTGGTTGAAATAATCACTTATTCGCATCTGAACCAGTCAAAAAGCCTTTCCCCATTCTTGCTTCTTCTTCTTTTTCTTCAGGTAGTGTCAAGCTCCGTGATTTGACACCTCGCCCAGAGATACCACAGAGACCGACACGCTCTATCGCCTTGGCCATTCAGTCTGCACTCAACTTGGCGAAGTGAAATCCTGTGCACACAGATCTCAGTGGCTCGCAATACGCTTGGAGAAAACGCGTTGAGAAGACTGTCCGTTATCTTCTAGCGCATGCCTGATCTCATCTACCACATAGTTGGTTTCACCATTTGGTCCGACAATGGACCTGCAAATACTCTCGTTGTCCGCCACGACAGTCCGGATGCTCAAACGGAATTCTCTCATGGAATCGGTGTCAAGGACAACTGATGGATATGTTCTGACAAGATGTTGAAGTGTTCTTGGGACGTCGACCCTAGCCGCGCCCGGTATAGCCACGCACATGAGATATGTCAGTCCCGGATTCTCGGTGCTCAGAAAGACATTTGCCACTCTCAATAGGTTGCGCATATCAGTGTGTCCTATAACCGCGGCAATTTCCCGTAGAACCTCTTTCCGAAAATTTCGGAAGATCCGTCTTGGAGCTTTGAGCAAAAGCCTCAAAAGTCCGTGCAGTACGCAGGCACCAATTACCTTCCCCACAAACCTCTCCATCCAGTCCTCGCTACGAGAGGCACTTTTCAGATCGCGGATCAGACCAACGGTACCTCCACTGTTACTTATAGCAGACTTTATCTTCGGTGCCGCCCATTCCACCAAAGGTAACAATTCAGGGTGCACAACCGCCGACAGAGTTCTGTGTGCTTCATCACGCCATAAATGCCCCATCCGAAGCGATAACCTCACTCTTAGATACCGATCCAAGGCTTTTGACCTGTTTAGGTGCTGTTCGAGGACAGCCGCTTCCGCACACCTTTGCCGCAGTTGCCTGAGAGTAAGTAGGGTACCCACCTTTCCGACTACGTCCCGCTCGCGAAACACCTTCTCCAGAACTCCCACTTCGGGTGAACTCAATGCTGGAAGCCTTAAAAGAAGTAAGAAAAGAAACCAAAGCCAATCTTCATTCCTCTCCGAAATGCACGTCAAAACGTGGAGTCGAAGTTCCGGATCGGCAAGGTAATATACTATGTACTCCAATGCTCCCTTGAGTGGCGGAAAGCTTTCGGCGTCGTCCAATAACTTGTGGGTCTCACTTGCTAACCCTTGAGCAATGACCTTAGCCAGAATAAACTCACCGAATTTCTCATAGGTGAATCCGACTTTCGCGCCGTCCCAATCCTTCCTCTCGTATACCAGGAACCTGTCCCTGGCGACTATATAGGGATCATCCCCCCCCGGTGCAAAGATCTGTCTTTCAGCCAATGCGTGAACGATAGATCCCTTGGGCACAACTTCACTCTTTCTTGCCCTCATCTCAGAGGCAAGGAACAAAAGGAACCACACTAATTCTCCGCTCTCCTTCACTTTTCTATTGAAGAATTCTTCGAATACAGTGAATTCGGGAACATCGGGCGGGATTTCTCGCTTTTCGTATGTTTCCGAGATCAACCTCAACATTAGGGGATTCCTGCATTTATCTACAGTATACTCAGAGAGGTCGTCGTAACCACTCTTAAGCTGGTATCGGGCTGCATACCGCGGATACGCTGACTGGAGTTCGGGTACGGTAAATCGCTCCAGCGAATGTCCAATACGTCTCTCCACGCGGTAGTAATCTGAGACGAAGAATGGCATGTTCTCACGCCTCTCAATAAGGTCCCAGATAACAGTCCGGCAACTGACCACCAATTTCAGCGGCCTATGTGAGTATTTCCCCACAAGGTAGTCCAAGCTTCGAAATAGTTCAATGGGCTTGCAAAATTCGTTTATTGCGTCAACAACGACCAGAAGGTGACTGTTCGAAGTCTCGCACTGTTCAAGCAGTAGCTCCAGAGATTCGCGCCCGGAACGTGGTGCCTCAAGTGTGGTCCCCAGAATTTCTTCAATGTGAGCCGAAGCAAGAGGCATTCCGTTAAGTAATGTGCCGTTGTAGAACAACACAACATGTGTGCCAATATGGTCTTGAACAAGGGAGCAAAGTAGGTTCGTCTTCCCAATACCAGAGTCGCCTATGAGAACGAATGCTGTCCTTGGACTCCGCAGGAATAGAGCTAGTCTCTGCTCTAGCATAGCTCTTTTTACATATAGCTCGATATCGTAAACTACTCTATTATCTCTAAGAGCACGCAAAGTGCGCTGGCTGAAAACATCGATTTTCTGAACTAATGAACTCTGGAACTCCTTTCTTCGTGCTTCGCTGGTTCTCCCCTTAGCTATCTGCTGTGTAATCCACAGAGATATGTCTTCTTTAACGGACTCATACAGCTCCTGTGATGTCGAAAATGGCTGGCTCAGAAAATACCCTTCTTCGAAATCCTTCAATCTCTGCAAAAATCCCTGAGCCCGACTCTCTCGACTGTGGACCACCTTCTCATAAACCAGAATCTTCTGAGCATTGTCGGCCCTTGCAATTTCAAATTCTCTTTCAGTCACTGACTTGTCTAGCCGAGGTATGACCCAGCCATAGCGCTCTCCTATAATAATCACGTATAGATGACATTCTCTTGCTAAGTTCTCACACACGTCGACCGGGGTCCGAGATATGG
>JAOZHP010000108.1 GCA_026014815.1 Candidatus Bathyarchaeota archaeon | reverse complement strand
TGTTTTGCCTTTTCTTGTTGTCAGGATGAGCAGTCACTTCTTCCATGCTGTCCAACAGTTTGGCTATCCTCTTTCTCTGTTGTATATTGCATACCTGCTTGACTTGTGGTGTGAAGTATCGGCAGCTCATAGATATCCTATCCTTTTACGGCGCCAGCAGTGAGGCCCCGGACGAACTTATCCTGAAAGAGTAGGTAAAAAACAATGGCTGGTATTGTGGCGATAGAAAGGGCTGCACACTGGGCCCCCCAATCCACGGAGTATTTTCCCCTGAAGAGCATAATTCCCAGAGGAATGGTATTCATGTCATCCGATGTTACGTAGAGGAGAGGGTACAGGAAGTTGTTCCACACCCAGACGAAATAGAAAATTGCCACAGTGGCAATTGCTGGTTTCGCCAGAGGTAGAGCAATACGACGGTATATTTGAAACTCCGAACATCCATCCATCTTCGCTGATTCTATGATTTCTTGGGGCAACGAGCGAAAGAAGGCTCGAAGGATAAGTATGGCAACCTGTCCCCAACTGAAATAGGTGAAGATCAGGGCCCAGTAGGTATCGATTAGTCCCAGCTTGGAGACGATCTGGAAAGAGGGAATAATAATGCTCTGAACCGGAATAATAATTCCAACAAGGAACAAGAAAAAGACTATTTTATCCCCTTTAAACTTGAAGCGGGCAAATGCATATCCAGCAAGAGAACTAAAGAACACTATACCTATTACGGATGGAACTGTCACTAGAATGCTGTTGATAAAGTAAGTGCCAAAGTTCCCCCTAGTCCATACTTTCACATAATTACCCAGAAAAAACTTATTGGGCAAAGAGAAGGGATTGGCGAAAATCTCCCACTGGGGCTTAAATGAGCTGTAGAGCATCCAAACGAGCGGATAGACGACAATTATGAAAACGCTGCCAAATATAATATACAATACAATTGTGCTTGGAATATGTTGTCTTATACGCATTCTCTTACTCCTTATTTTAGAGAGCCCGTTGCTTTAAGTTGCACAGCGGAAATAGCAAGAGTTAGAAGGAGAAAAACAACAGCAATTGCTGAACCGTAACCCATGTAGTTGTGCATGAATCCCACTAGATACATCCGCAGGGTCAATACTTGGCTGGCATTACCTGGCCCACCAAAAGTCATGACGTATATAAGGTCGAACACTTTTAATGTATTTATCATAGCCAAGACAACCACTACTGCTACTACGGGCTTTAGCAGAGGAAGAGTTATGTGCAAGAAGTCTCCCCAGACACCACTACCATCGATATGTGCTGCTTCATATAGTTCATCAGGGATATTCTTTAGACCTGCTATAAAGATAAACATATAGAAGCCAAACATTTGCCATACATGGGTGAGAATAACTACGGGGAGGGCAACCTGAGGATCTCCTAGCCAAGCTCTAGTGAACTTTCCAAGGCCAATCCTCTCCAGGAACGGATTGACCACCCCTAATTCGGGACTAAGAAAGAGAGTGAAGGTAACTCCAATGACTACCATAGACATGACCGCGGGAATAAAGTAGGTGCCACGAAAGAAGTTGGATAAACGGAGACCTTTCTCCAGCAATACGGCTATGAATAAAGCAAATACGGTCACCATAGACACTCCCATGAGAATGAAAATAATGTTATTCCAGAGAGCGAGTAGAAATACTTCATCACTCAGAAGAGTAATATAGTTGCGGATACCAATGAAATCCATAGTGGCAAAACTAATACCTTCCCAGCGGAAAAAACTTATGATAAATGTGCCGAAGATAGGAATGGCCTTGAACACCAAATAGAATACCAATGATGGCAAAAGGAATAGCCAGGGAACATAGACCGGTATTACGCCCCAACCTTTCTTCTTACCCGAGCCCCGAGTACCTACTTGTGTTTGTCTCATTACGCACTCTCCTTACTACTGATCCTTAACGAGAGACCAATCTTGCTAGTGATGGAGTTGGTAATTTACTTCCTCAGCAAGATACTCTGACGCAATCTTCAGACCATTTTCTCTTCATTTACCCGTAAAGTGCTGACCGATCTGTGGTTTCACGTTCGTTCTTCGCAGATGGTCTCGTTACGATTGAAATTGTTCCTTTCGGCTATTCCTCAGACCCCTTTCACAAAGTAGTGGGGATTATTTCCTGAGCAAAGGGATAGAGTAGGGGTTCAATGGTCCGCATCCAGCGGTTGGGTTGCCGCAATAAAAGGATGTATTACCGGGAAAATGAGCCCCGGTAATACATCCTTCTGAATTTCCGTTCTACTCTATAATCGTTCTTTGTAGATTGGTTCGTATTTCTGTGCCTCTTCCTCAAGCCATTCCATCCAGCTCTGAGCGTCGTACTCACCAGTAAGCACACCGAGGCCACCTACGTACATGGGACCGCCATGCCCGAGAGGCGAAGGAGCAACGTGTCCTATATGAGGGATAGTGTCATCTGTTGCAGCCATCATCTCAGCGATTTGTCTCAGATATGGTCCCGCTGTATCTGCGTTGACAGCACCTTTTACAGGAGAAAGAGACTGGTTATACTTGACCCAGATCTCTTGGTTTTCCTTACGGGACATGAAATCGAGAAATCTGTATCCGGGCTCAGGATCATCTTGGAGGGCCGTGGTAAGAACAAAACAATCGGCATACATAACAGCATCGTTGGGACCTTTTCCTCCTGCAATCTCAGGGAACTTGGCTATGCCGAATTCAAAGCCAGGAGGAGCCATCTCTTTGTACTGTCCGACAAACCATGATCCTGTCTGGAAATAGGCGCTCCTCCCAGCGAAGAAGAGAGCTACCGCTGCAGGGTAGTCATCGCTTGCCTTTCCTTTTGATAGGAAATCGAAATCACTCAACTCCTGGAAGAAAGTTGCTGCTTGAACGACCTCAGGATCTGTCCAGCTATGGCCGGGTTGTCTTGTGATTAGATCCCAGACCTTTTGAGCACCAACGAATCTAACCAAAAGGTCGCCCCACCAATGCACCCCTGGCCAACCGTGTTTATCACCGATTGCGATTGGAGTCACACCGTTGTCTTTTATCTTCTGACAAGAAATAAGAAACTCTCTCCAGGTTTTAGGGGGAGAAATACCGTAAGTGTTCAGAATCTCACCGTTGTAGTAATACTGCATTATCAGGTTACCACCCCAGGGTATTCCGTATTTGTCCCCTGCCCATGTTACACTTGCATCCAGACCAGCAACGAATCGATCTTTATTCTCAGACATCCACTCGTTGATTTTCAAAAGCTGACCCGGCTTGGCATATCGAATTACGTACTCGAACCCTTCAAGCTGACAGATTTCAGGCGGATTACCTGACGTAAACCCTGTCCTGACTACTGTATGAAACTGTTCATTCTCGATCGGCCGATGCTTAACGTTGATGTCCGGATTTTCGGACATGAACTTGTCGATCAGTTCCTCTATCGCCACATATTGCGGGTCCTCGGTCCATTCCGTCCAGAAGTTAAGGGTCGTCTGTGCTTGAACACATTGGGCCATGACAAACACTACTGCCAAAGCCATAGTAACTACTATAAAGAAACTCTTTCGCATTTATTTACCTCCCTTTATTTCTAGATAAGCCACAAAACGATACATCCTTATTAGGGATATCTACGGTCTCTTCTCTTTAGTCTTCTCACCCCCTTTAACTTTTTTTCTTACCTAGTCTAGCGCCCCGGTAGGGAACTTCAAGAACGTAAGGTCTCCTTACTTCCCATAGGTATTCTCTTCACCAAAGGTATCCTAACACACCATGCCGCATTGTAATGAAGCGCAAAAGGCCTTTTCTCGTTAGATCCATTTCAGCCGCTGAATAGTAGCCACAATATCCTCTCTCACTCGCTGGTGGTGGCGCTGAATAGCGTCTCGGGCATCGTTTCCTCGGCGTTCAGATATCAT
>JAOZHP010000107.1 GCA_026014815.1 Candidatus Bathyarchaeota archaeon | reverse complement strand
TGCTAGGGGCTATGATGGATGAGCCAGAGGCGAGATCGGAGTTCCTTGCGCTTATTAGTTGACTTTTGTTGCCGTAGGCTTATAATTATATGCCGATAAGGGAGGAAGGAAATGCTAGTCACTGAAAAAGCTCGTGATGTGCTTCATCTCCTCGAGGAGCTTTTCAAGAATCCTGAACAGTTAGTTGACACTATGGCCCAGACCTACATCAAAGGAGAAGGCAGACCTATCGATAAGTGGTCATGGTGTAACCGATTGATCTGCTGGGTACACAAAACGTCTGATGCAAGGACGTTCAAGCAGTGGAAGGACGCGGGACGTAGTATCAAGCGAGGTAGTAAAGCATTTGGCATCCTTGCTCCTAACACCTACAAAGTGAAGGCAGAAGAGGAAGGCGAGGAAGATAAAATAGTGTTGAAAGGGTTCAGGTCGTTCCCTGTATTTGGATATGGACAAACAGAAGGCGATCCGTTACCTACCTTTGAACCGCCTAAGGCTCCTCCGTTATTGGACGTGGCAAGCAAGTGGGGGATTGAAGTTACCTATCAGCCGCAGATGATCAAGCACTGTGGCGGTTGGTATTCTGCAACTGACAAAGAGATAACCCTTCTTACACATGATGAGAGCGTGTTCTTCCATGAGTTGATGCATGTAGCCGATGATAAGGTGTCCGATGAATCCAAGGGCGGACAACAGGCTGATCAGGAGATTGTAGCGGAAACGGGAGCGGCAGTGTTGGCTCGTATGTACGGCTTCAAGACCGATGCTCAGAGCTACAAGTATCTGAAGGCGTACAACGATAATCCGCTGACCGCACTACATACCTTGCTTCCGAGGATAGAGAAGGCACTGGATACTATCTTTGAGGTAGCAGGAACTTGCGAAAACGCAAAGGACGGTATATAATTATAGGTGAGAAATATATTGTGGGCCGATGCTCTAGGGTTACCTCGAAATTACCCTTAAGCGCTAACTTGCCTACATAAAAGATTGTGGGCCGATGCCCTAAGGTTACCTTACTGATTGGAGACAATCCAATACCAATGTTCCTTATGGCGAAAACTTGCCTACATAAAATTGGGGCCGGAGACATAACGGTTACCTATTGGAAGGAGTGGTTGCTGGTTCGAATCCAGCTAGTCCTACCAAAGCAATGCAGGACTATAGCTCAACGGCAGAGCGCTTAAACCCGTTGGTCACTACTTGCCCCACAAGATAGTCCGATAGGACTAATATGGGCCGGAAGGATAGCGTTACCTTCTAAAAGTCGCTGTCTTACTAACTTGCCCAACAAAAGATATGGGCCGGAGTTCTAAGGCTACCCACTAAAACGAATCTTGAGTCCCCTTAGGACAAATCTTGCCCAACAAAAGGGAGGAAGAATGGATTACCGACAGCACTACTCGACGAAGAAAACCGACCAGAAAGAGAAGATTCCCGGCACTACCCAAGTGAAGAACAGCGCTGGTGGGTTCGCCTGGGAAGTGACTGACTGGACGAAGTTGGAGAGATTCCTGACCCTAGGAACCGATGGCGGCACGTATTACGTAGGAGAGCACAAGCTGACGGTGGAAGCTGCTGAGGCTGTTGCGCGGTGTCTGAAAGAAGACGGTCCTCGAACGGTCAGAACAATAGTCGGAATATCTGTTGAGGGAAGGGCACCGAAGAATGACCCTGCCCTTTTCGCTCTTGCGATGGCGTCGTCTGTTGACGATCCCGCTACTAGGAAACTGGCCCTTGCCGCAATCCCTAAGGTCGCTCGGATAGGAACGCACCTGTTCCACTATCTGAACTATGTCGAGGGCTTTCGTGGTTGGGGAAGAGGATTAAGAGAGGCGATCGCCGATTGGTACAACAAGATGCCGATCGATAAATTGGAGTACCAAGCAATCAAATACCGTGCCAGGGATGGTTGGTCTCACCGTGATGCGCTGAGGCTGTCACATCCAGTAGCCCCGACAGACGAGCATCAGGCCCTTTACCATTGGATTACTCAAGGAAAGATTGAAGGCGAGGTTTGGCGTAATGCGCTGAAGCAGGTTACTGCTTTCGAGAAGGCACAGAAAGCGGATGAGAAAGAGATCGTTAAGTTGATCGAGGAGTTTAGCCTACCAAGGGAAGCCATACCAACAGAGCATTTGAAATCTGCTAAGATATGGAACGCCCTCTTTGATGTTGGTATGCCGATGACCGCGATGGTTCGTAACCTGGGCAACATGACTAGGTTAGGTGTGCTGAAGCCGCTTGGCAAGCGATCTAAAGTTGTAGC
Organism: Candidatus Bathyarchaeota archaeon; assembly: GCA_026014815.1. GTDB lineage: Archaea > Thermoproteota > Bathyarchaeia > TCS64 > TCS64 > RBG-16-57-9. The sequence continues at coordinate 14,846 of JAOZHP010000107.1, read as the reverse complement.
CGAAAGGCTTGCCGATATTGAGCAGATCAAGAAGGCCAGAGTCCATCCGTTATCGTTCCTGGTCGCGCTGAAAACCTACGCTTCCGGCGAAGGGCTTCATGGGTCTAACACCTGGGAGCCTGTGGGAGAGATAGTCGATGCGCTCGACGGTGCGTTCTACCTGGCGTTTCAGGCGGTCGAACCAACTAACAAGCGAATCGTCCTTGCGTTAGACGTGTCTGGGTCGATGGGGTTCAGCGTTATCGCTGGTATGCCTATCACTCCGAGGGAGGGTGCTACTGCGATGGCCTTGGTCACGAAGGCGACCGAGAAAGTGTGTACAGTAATGGCGTTTTCTGGCCATTTTGTACCCTTCCCGATAACGGAGCGAGAACGGCTTGATGATGTTGTGCGTAAGACAGAGAGGCTGCCGTTCGACAGAACGGACTGTGCCCTTCCGATGCTGTGGGCAACTAAAAAGGGCATAGAGGCCGATGCGTTCGTTATCTACACGGATAACGAGACCTGGGCAGGAGACATTCATCCAGCGCAAGCCCTTCAACAGTATCGCAACCAGACCGGAATCCCTGCCAAGCTGATAGTCGTGGGAATGGTAAGCAACGGATTCTCGATCGCCGATCCCAACGATGGTGGAATGCTGGACGTTGTAGGGTTCGACACCGCGACGCCGAATATCATCTCGCAGACTATCCGTTAAGGGAGGGAAGGTGAGCGAAACAGACTACCGAATATGTCCCAAATGTGGTAAGAAAATGATCTCAAGGAGTGTACCTATTTGCAATTACCTAGGAAGGAATTACCGAGTATTAGGCGAACCGATACACCCATATCAGCAAATTTACTATTGGTGGTGTGGCTGTGGTCATATCTCAAGGCATAGGTTTGAATCTGTTGATCCAGAAGGTGAGGCCAAGAAGAGGTGGGAGGAACTTAATAGGGAGGAATAATGAAGCTACGTTGTGTGCTGGGAATAGAGATGGGTTCGAGCTGTGAATACTTTGTATGTGGAGACTGTAATCGTTCTTCTATCAATGCTTCCCTTAATCCGAGAATAGAAAACATGGAGCTAGCGTGTCGTGGATTCAAGATGAGAGCCAAGGAATGCAGTGTATGTAGTTCTGAAACCCATCACTATCACTACGTTGGAGATGATCTGTTATGCGACGGTTGTTATCGGTTGTTTTATGAGGTCAACCTTAACATGCACAAACGTAGGGAAGCACTCAAGGATCTGGTGGCTCGTGTGAGAGATGCCGCGATAGCCAAAGAAGAGGACAAGATCGCTTGCGGTAAGCCTGTAGTAATAAGGCGTGAGCGGCTAATTGGCTTGAAGATGCTTGCCATAAGCATGCGAGAACGTGGCCTTATATCAGAGGATAGTTTGGCGGAACATTTGGGAACAACGCCTGACTATTTAGTGGGTGCTATCAGAGCAACACAAGCGGCGGATGTTTCACTGAAGCAGGAGAAGGAAAAGGCTAAATGATATACGAGGCGGTTGGTCATGCATCGGCTCCAGGCTTTCATCGACGGAGGATGCCGCAGATAAGACACCGGCCAGCCGCCTAAATTGGAGGGAGATATGAGTGTCATCTATGAACCCAAAGGCCGAGCAGGGTAATTCTAATGCCTAGAGGTAACCCTGGCGTGCCTAAGACAGCGGAACACAGGCGTAACTTGTCAATAGCAAAGATGGGTAGCCCTGGTTATTGGACAGGGAAGAAGATGCCAGCCTCAGCTAGGTTGGCAATGAGTTTGGCGGGTAAGAAAAAACGACTTACAAAAGAGCATAAGGCCAAGATAGGCACTGCATCGAGAGGACGTGTGGTTAGCGAGGCGACACGGGCTAAGCTTAGGAATAGGCGGCATAGTCCAGAGACACTGAAGAAAATGAGCGAGGCCCAGAGAGGTGCCAAAAGCTCTAGTTGGCAGGGTGGCATAAGTTCAGTAAATGAGCGCATACGGCTATCACTTGAGTTTCGTCAATGGAGGGCGAGCGTGTTTATGAGAGATGGATATACCTGTCAGAAGTGTGGTGTTAAGCGCCAGGTTGGTAGCCAGCCAGAATTACATCCTCACCACATTAAGTCATTTGCTAAATATCTTGACTTGCGATTTGTGGTGAGTAATGGATTGACTTTGTGCAAAGAGTGTCACAAGGAGGTTCATCGGAATGGCAAGGGTAATCTATGAGACGAAAGGCAGAGCTAAGGAATACTCTGAGTTAGCATGTAATCTCTACAAAGGATGTGGACATCGTTGTGTCTATTGTTATGGTCCTCGAACCACATACCAGAGCAGGGCTGACTTTGGTAATCCTAAACCGAGAAAAGGCGTGTTAAAACAATTAGAGAGGGATGTAGCTGCGTTGGCCCAAAAAGGTGAAAGCCGTTCAGTACTTTTGTGCTTTGTAACTGATTGTTATCAGCCGTTAGATCAGAAGCTGAAGATAACGCGCGAGGCAATCAAGATCCTACATGCCGGAGGGTTCAAGGTAACAATACTGACCAAGGGAGGGCCGAGGGCGGAGCGGGATTTCGACCTCATGGGACCAAGGGATACACACGCTGTCACCTTGACGCTTTTGAATAAGGCTGCGTCACGTAAGTGGGAGCCGAAAGCAGCACTACCCTTAGACCGCATAAAGACCTTGCGAGAGGCCCACCACGTCAGAGGCATGAAGACCTGGGTCAGCCTGGAGCCTGTTATCGATCCTGAAGCTGTATTCGCAATCATTGCGCTGACCCATTTCTACGTTGACCTGTACAAGGTCGGCGTGTTGAACTACCATCCCCACGCCAAGACGATTGACTGGAAATCCTTTGCTCGTAACGTAGTAGCACGACTAGAGGATTATGGCTGTGATTATTACCTGAAGGAAGACCTGCGGAAGTGGTTGCCGGAGGAAGAAGTAAGTGAGTGGGATGAATATGAACGTGCAATACATAAAGGAGAGGATGACGCATAGGGGAGGAAGAGAATGCTAATTCGAGAACCGAAAGCGATGGTACTAGATCCGATCTTGGCAGTCATTAGCACAAGCGCAACGAAATACGTCAGTCCAGGGGTGTATCAAATCGGGCACTTCGGGGGTAGCCACTTCTTATGCGAGTATGAGCACTACCCTGAAACAACGGTCGGCCCTTTCGGGGTGTGCGATAACGTGGACCAACTGCTTGCTGCATGTCCTGAGTTGGAGGCTCTAGGCCGCGAATTCGTTGTGACGGTAACGGTGGTTCGCAAGGCAGAACAACCGGCTGAGGGTGGTTGGCGCTGGCACAAATGGGGTGAGTACATCGGAACGCAGAATCCGCAATGCGAATATATCCACGATGAGCCAGAGATTGAGGAAGTGTTGTGCTTCCATATCTATGAGAAGGTATAATGAAGCGGTGATAAAGAGTGGACAAAGGACTGACTGAACTACAACAGAAATTCATTGATGAGTACATGAAGACCGGTAATGCCAGGAAATCAGCCATAGTAGCGGGCTATACTGAAACAAGTGCTGATAATGCGTCGGTAAATATACTAGGTTCTGCCGTTGTAAAAGCAGAAATCAAGTTGCGGTTAGGGATGCTGCGTGAGAAGTACGTCCACCAGTTGAACATCATGGGCCAGCAAGCAGTGAAGGCCGAGCTTGACGTGTTGAAGGACGAGGGGGCTAAATCAAGGGACAAGCTGAGCGCGGCACGGGACATCCTTGATCGCATAGGGGTGGTCCTGCCTAAGGCGTTTGAGATAACAGGGCCGGAGCGTGGTCCCATAGTGATCGTTCGTAGCTCGAAGGAGCACAAGAAGATACTAGCGGAAAGGAGAAAAAGGGAGGAAGAGGACGATGAACGACAAGACTAGGATCGCACTAGAGGCGCTAATCACCGAACGAGAAGGCATGATGGCGAAGAACGCTCAACGTGCATATCTCGGTCAGGCTATGGCCTATGTAGACAAGGATTTTTACTTGCTTGCCGACCGGATGCAAAAGCTAGCAAGAGAAGAGAAAAAGATGCCAGCAAGTCCAAAAAGAATCATGGCCGAGCTTGAGTTCATTTCGGTGGAAGAAAGATTTCCAACTGAGGAGCATGTAGTCTTCGTGATTACGGCTGAAGGGTCAAAACCGCAGAGAGCCTATTGGCAGAAGAGAGTGGTAGAAGGCATTCCGACTTTGGCTGCCAAAACGTTACTCACTGGGCAGAGATTCCGCAAATAGAGAAGCAAGAATGAGTATAGATGGGTACTAAGCGCTGTACGGTTTGTGGAGCACCGACACCTAGAAGTGCGTCTCGTAAGGGTTGGTGTATTGTTCGTGTCTTTCAACCTGGAAAGGGTACTCGATGGTATCGTCATTGCGGATACTGTTCTTCGAATAGTTGGTTCTATGAGCATTGGCATTGGCTCTTTGACAATGGCCGTGATTATCCTAACTTTTTATTCACGTGTTACTTGTTGTTTAACTAAGCGGTACTCTGTATGAGTCGAAACCGCATTTTGTAGCGTAGAGAAGCATGGTTCAAATCAGAGGCAAAAGGGAGGTGAAGATGAAGATTAGAGAAGCGTTAGACGAGCTTCGTTCACAGAGGAATGCACTAGAGTTGGATCTAAGGACAATGATCATGAAGCGCATTGATGAGTTTTATGCGGCTACTGGGCTTTATGTTATGGGAGTTGATATAAGTTTCTCCGAACATCAGACGATGGCCGATCGCTACCGTAAACACTATTTAGACCAGGTGTCGGTTGATATTGAGCTAAGGGAATAAGGTGGAACCGTGACGACACTGGTAGCATGGGTAGCGGCTATCCTAGCGGTCTTATTGATAGTCGCCTACGGTAGACAAGCGGAGAGGATCGACGAGGTAGAGAAGGAGAATAAGAAGCTGTGGGATGAGCTGGACAGACAGAATAAGCTAAGGGCGGTGGGGAAATGATACCTTATAGTCCGATTGAAAAGAAACCACGGTGGAACCTGAAGAGAACAATCATCCTGATAGCTGCGGTATGGGGGGTAATCTGCGTTAGTATGCTACTCATTGCGCCATCCATGGCGACTCTAGAGGAAGAGGCTCCCACTGGTTCTACCCCAGTGACTAGGGAAGCGTACATACCCGAAGAAGCTGAGCCTTTAGCTAAGGCTTGGACCGGCCCCTTTGTCGGCATTTACAAAGGATCGTCCTATGGTAAAGCCTATTTAGGTATGTCAGCTGCTACCGTTCGTGAGCGCTGTGGACCGCCGGACGAGGTCAACAGGACCGTAGGCTCTTGGGGCATCCACGAGCAATGGGTATACGGAGAGACTATTTACTGGCATGTCTATCTGTATTTCAAGAACGGATACCTGACTTCCTGGCAAGAATAGATGGAATAGTAGATTAGGGTATAATTAAGCACAATGCCAACGGCGATAGCAGAAAAACCGATAATACCCCTTTGGTTCCAAGAAGCTACCCTAGACTCTAAAGCCCGTTACATTGTCATGTGCGGGGGAACAGGAGCGGGAAAAACGTGGTGGCTGCCAATATGGCTAGCTGAGCTTATCCGCAAACACGTAGCCGAAGGCAGAGGGGAGGGCGCGCGTTACCTGGTGCTTGGCCCTACTGCTGACATGGTGAGGGACCTGCTCGTTCCTATCCTCTTAGAACACTACAAGAATACTAACCTCGAAGGAGTCTACTGGAGACAATCGAGCATCTACGATCTGCCGACAGGTGGCAAGATCTACTTTCGCTCGGCCGATAAGCCAGAGCGCATCGAGGGCCACCATTTCTTAGGGGCGTGCGTGGACGAGCCGGCACAGATGAAAGCCTCTATTTGGCCGGTTTTGCAAGCGAGGACAGGCTTCAACCAGGCACCGATCCTGTTCACCGGCTACCCGATAGCGATGAACTGGTACTACCACGACATCTACCTGCCCTGGAAACAAGGCGATACCGTCTACGATTTCATTGAGTTTGCCAGTACCGACAACCCACTGTATCCCAAAGAAGAGTATGAGAGGGCAAAGAGAACCCTCCCCGCTTGGCTGTTTGACATGAGGTACAAGGGAAAGTTCAGGAAACCCGCTGGCCTTGTCTATCCAGAGTTCGGGACGCATCTGTGCGTTGAGCCGTTCGAGATCGAGGAAGGATGGCCGATCTATGTTGGCCTCGATCCGGGGGTGTTCTTCGCAGCGTTGTTCCTTGCCGAGCATAACAAGATTTACTACGCTTATTCAGATTACTATACTGAGACTGTCAGACCAGCCGATGAGCATGTCAAGGAGATCAAGGACCGGCTACAGGGTAACATCCCTCCGCAGTACATCTATGACCCCTCTCGCTTGACCGACGTGGTGGATATGAAGCTCCCTGGACTCGTCAAGGCGAACAACGCGGTCCAGGCAGGTATAGTGTCAGTGACGAAGGTAATCAAAGAAGGGAGGCTCAAGATCATGCGGGGCCGCTGCCCTAACCTCATGGATCAGATGGAGCAGTACAGCTTCCCGATCGATCCGGTCAGCGGGGTCATCAGCAAGGAGAACCCCATTAAGAAGTTCGACCACCTGCCTGACTGTATCCGGTACATCATCCACACGCTAGAAGGGGTCAAGGAAGAGAAGCCGCACATTAAGGTGTTTTAAGTTGACTTTTGTCGGCGCAGGGTTATAATTATATGTAGGGAGGGGAGATAATAAGATGGAATCGCTAATATCGGATATAGTATTTGCGTTCTATTGTGCGCTCGTTGGTTTTCTGTGTGGTCTTTGTTGGCCATCTAGGGCCAAGCGGGAGAAAAGGTGAAGTCACAAATTGTATGGCGTGTCCGAAAACCAGATTACTATACCGGGGAAGTAAAAACTTACTGGTGGAAGCATTCTACTTATAGCCCTACAGCATGTGATGGTAGTTGTTACCCGCTTCAGGGTATTTGTAATCCTATTTGGTGGATAGAGGCGCTTATCGGCTGGCTGCGCTTCAAGATATGGAGATGTTCCAACCCTAAATCATATGATGTACCACAAGAGGAGGACTTGTGAATACATACAAACACAAAGAAATTGGGTACAAAATAGAAGCAGAATATGATGAAGAGAAGGGTTGGTATGTCCTTCATCATTACCCCCGAAGCGAGTTGATTGATTGTCCTGCGCTTCACCTTGTCATTCTGAGCAAAAGAGACTTTGAGAAACTATTTGAACTCGCTCCGATGTACTGTTGTGACTGGTTTGCGAGGTGTGTTGAGAGAGAAGTCTTTAGAAGGAGTACTGCGTCAAGGCGGTCAGGACAAGTGTGGGCCTGGGATGCTCTCGATGAATACTTCGACGAGTGTCCGTTCTGTAAGACGAAACTGTAACGAAGAACCATGAAGAAACTCAAGCTAATGTACGGTGAAAGGTCACCTGCTGAGATACAAACTATAGTAGATGCTATGAAGAAACGAAAAGATAGGCGAATGTTGATAGTGCTGGTGATACTGGTCGCGGGGATACTCGGAGTCATCATATACGAGATTGTCAATTCTTTGGCGGCGATACCGTAGGGAGGAAGCGTGAAGAAATGGTATTTGTTCGATAAGTTCAAGGGTAGCAGACAGAAGTATTTGCCAGAGAGGAAGTGGGTTGTGGTATTGCTTGAGAAAACGAAACGCGGTACCATCCCTGCGCTTAACCTACCGTGCGGCCTGGGTATCGGATATAAGAAGAACGGAGCTGGCGATCCACAAAGCCCATACTTTGTAGTGCCGGGGATTGGTGGAGAGGTACTTGCATGGTGTGATTGTTTACCAGATGACTTTGAGTACCCGATTGCCATAACCAAGGAACTAGGGAGGGAACAATGAAGCGATTCATGGTGCGTGTGAAGGAAGTGTACTACCAACCAGTAGTGATCGAGGTGAGGAACAACCAAAACAAAAGGGATGCCATATCGAAGGTGCGCGCCGGTGAAGGCGACAGGACAAGGAGAAAGCTCCTTAGCTACGAAATGTCCCATCGCAAGTGGGAGGCTTACGAGATCGACAAGCGGGGAAGGGCGATATGAGTAACGAAACTATTATAGTGGGCAATCAATATAAGGTTGTTCACGATAGAAAAGGCACCTTCGGTATGCTAGTTACTAACATTTCTCAGGGCGGAGAATGGATTCACGGCGTTGTCAAAGGAGGCGTGGCAAGAGCTACGCTACCCTATAAAGAAAAGTTTGAAGGAGACAAAATCACTATCCGTGCATCATTTTGTTCTCTCACACCACTTGAAGAGAAGGAGGCGATATGAGCAAAGATGGTGGCAACGGCAAAGGGAGAGAACTGACCAGGGTTGAGATCCCTTCGCTCTACTGCCTGAACGTGGCGACCACTGGAGCGATAGTAATGTATGATCGTATGGTTAAAGGGGTAGGGTGGGTAAAGAAATAGTATCCTTGCCAAGCACGAGGGAAGGTGTATAATAGAAACGTGACATCCTTCTCACGGATGGAACACCACCCAGGGGGGCGATGGAGTATGCCGCGCCCCCCGACCCAGAGGTGATACACTTGGCAGATACCACTAAAGGGAAGTCGATCAGAAGCAAACTAATAGCCAACCTGTCCGATCTGTTTGAACGCGCCCAACTTGCCTATCGGGCAGGTATGCAATTTGGCAGTGATAGGAACATCGATATCTCGTTGGGCTATAAGGCCAAGCCTGAGATAAGGGACTTTCTATCTTACTATGACCGTAGAGGCCTTGCCGCTACCATAGTCGACGCTCCTGCCAAAACAACATGGCGGAAAACACCTATCGTAACGGATGAGACTGAGGGTAAGTCTGACTTCAGCAAGGAATGGGCCAAGCTCAGCGACAACCTTAACGTCTATCACTACTTGGAGAGGGTGGATAGGCTTTCAGGAATAGGTAGGTATGGGGTATTGCTCATTGGGGCGAAGGACGACAAGCTGCTGTCGGAGGAGTTGAAGGTGGTCACTGGACCGGAGCAGGTCATATTCCTGTCCGCGTTCGGTGAACAGCACGTAGGGATCAAGAAGTTCGAGGACGATGAACACAACCCCCGCTTCGGGCACCCGCTGGAATATGAGATTGACTTAATGGGTAACTTGGCGTCAGGGAAAGGCCTTAACAAGCAGAGAGTCCACTGGTCAAGGGTCATTCATATCGCTGAAGGGCTTCTAACAGATGAAGTGTTCGGTGAGCCGCGTCTGCAAAAGGTGTTCGACCGCTTGTTCGACCTGGATAAGATTGTGGGGAGTTCTGCCGAAGGCCATTGGCAGACGGCGGTCCCAGGCTTTGCACTCGGAGCCGAGAAGGAATTCGCGGATATGAGTGACGATGACCTGAAGGCGATGAAAGAAGAGTGGCAGAATTACATCCACGGACTGCAACGCCTCGTGTCCATAAAAGGAGGGAAGTTCGCGCCGATAAAGGGCGAGATAGCTGACCCAACAGCAGCATTCAGCGTAGTGATACAACTCATATCTGGAAAGACAGGAATACCACAACGAATCTTGCTAGGAAGTGAGCGCGGGAACTTAGCCTCTACCCAGGATCAAGCTAACTGGTTAGGGCGGATAGCGGAGAGGCAATTACAGTTTGCAGAGCCGCGGATACTTAGGCCGCTAATTGACCGGCTTCGGGAGATCGGGGCTTTGTCTGCGCCTGATGGTGGGACTTACAAGGTTGAGTGGCCTGGACTCTTCTACTTGACGGACGAAGAGCAAGCGGAGGTATATTTGAAACGAGCAAATGCTGTTAAGGCTATCACTGGCGGCTTTCCTGAGGATATATTTACTAAGCCTGAATTGCGTGTGATGCTCGGCGCATCGCCTGAGCCTGACAAGGAAGAGATAACCACGCACGAGCTAGATGAAAGCGACAAGGAAGTAATAGCTGAATTTGAACAGTTGAGCACGACTGACTAATCCATTATAATCATAGATAAGAGGTGATAGTAGTGGATAGTCCAAGGTTTATGAGGGTAGCGGAAGCGGCGGAACATCTAAGGGTAGGTCGGGACACCGTAAGGCATTGGCTGAATACTGGCTATCTGGAAGGTGAGAAGGTTGGCAGGCAGTGGCAGATACCTGTTGATTCGGAAGGACTCCCTAGGATCAATATATTTGTGGGATGTCCTGATGCACTCAAGGTATTATGGACTCCAGGGGGCAACTATTGTCCTATGGTACATGTAAATGCTCAAGACAAGGAAGCAAGACAGAAGGTAATCAAGCGGACAAAGGAGCTAGAGAAACGGGGTTGGAAAAAGGTAGGGGGCATATTCACCTTTCCGTCAAGAAAAGCACCAGAGGGTTCTAAGCATTGCCCTATGGAACCCCACGTTATACAAGTAATGGAATGCACACCAGCACAATTTGAGGAGTCAAAAGACTATCAAGGAGAGAAAGATGCAAGAAACAGTGTATGAGAACGGAAGAAGAGTAGTGAGACTAGGTCCTCTTGAGGAAGTGGCACAGGCCGCGATGCGTGACTTACACAAAGAGAACGTTCGCACAGTTAAGGTTACAAAAGTAGCTGATTCTATTGTTGAGGAAGCAGTAGAAAAAGTTATGAGAATGAAAGACAATGCCAACAGCGACAAGAACTAGACCCGTACATAACGCGCGCGCCGGCTGGCCTCAGTTGGCGATGATCCAGAAACAGTACTTGGCTGAGATGAACCGCCGCTACGGTAGGCTCAAGGCACTCATAACCGAGTCCATCGTTACAAATGACTGTTTCCTAATCAGTAACAAGCCCAGCGTTCTCAGTACGATGGCTGCTGCTGCGTTGCCATTCAAGTTCACAACTAACCCTGAAAAGGTGAATGCGTTCATGGAGTGGCTGCGTGTGGCGCAGGACGGTGAGATCCTTGAGGTAACCGAGAGGGTGGGCCGTAGGGTGGTGGCCCATAGCCAATGGCAGAACGTGTATGTAAGAAGGTCTTACGAGAAAGGGATCGTCTGGGCGCAGAAGAAGTTAAGGGAACAAGGTATCGACGTACCAGAGGAAGAGCTAAGAGCGATATTCAACAGGCCGATCCATGCTGACTCCCTGGGGCTGCTCTACACGAGGAACTTTACTGAGTTGAGGGGTATCAACGAGGCGATGGATCAGGGGATCTCGCGGGAACTGATTGATGGATTATCACAGGGCAAGAACCCTAGAGAGATAGCTAGGCTAATCAACAAGAACGTGGACAATGTAGGAAGAACGAGGGCCAGGACATTGGCGCGTACGGAAGTCAACCGTACACAGAATGAGGCGGCACTTAACCGCTATCAAGACTATGGCGTGGAGAAAGTGGAAGTGATGGTCGGGCCTGGGCCATGTCCGGGTGAGGTGTGCGATGCTATCGCAGGGGTCTACAAGATTGCGGATGCCAGGGGGCTGTTGCCTGTTCATCCAAATTGCGGTTGTGCCCTAGCTCCAGTAGCGGTGCAACCAGGAAAAGCAGTACCGGGCGAACCAACAACTTTAGCAGAAGCAAAGAAATGGGCCTTGAAGCATGATTTAGCGAAAGAGGTTAACTACGGGAAGTTGTCGCTTGAAGCAGCAAACCAACTAAACAGATCGGTGTATGCAGCACAACAGGTCTATCCTATGTTGAGAGGAAGCATGAAGTATATGGGGTCAATGCAGAGTCATTATAAGTATTTTGGCATCCGCGGTAAGATTGATCCTGCTGTGAGGGCTGTGGCTATGCCACGAAAATTCCTTGGTCAATCTGGTATAACGCTGAATGAGAAGTTTTTCACTGATGCAATTCTTGTGCGTACAGAGGAAGCTCTTGCATCTGAAGCATTGAGTGGGTGGTGTGCGAAAGGTATAGGAAGCATAGAGGGTGTTATCAACCATGAGATTGGACATTTACTTGACGGGGTGATTGGTTTCACAAAACAGAGAGGTAAAGCAATGTACGGTCTATGGGGTAAAGCATCAGTAGCGAATAACCTTTCAAGATACGGTGCTTCTTCTACTGGAGAAATGGTGGCGGAAGCGTGGGCGGAGTATATCATGACAGATAAGCCGCGCATGATCGCTAAACTAATAGGGAGAGGACTAGAGAAAGCGCTGGGGGTGAAGTTCAAATGACGGTCATAGAAGAGCCTTTGTGTGCTACATGTAAGCACGTTAATTTCTATTCTAAGCAAGATTTGAGTGTTGATAAGCCGACATGTGACGCCTTTCCAGAAGGGATTCCTGATGTTTTCTGGCTCGGTGGAAAGGAACACACTAAACCTTACTCAGGTGATCACGGCATACAGTTTGAAGTTCATAAGGAGTAGAGAGAAATAGATGATTGGTCGAAAGGCTCATAGTATAGATTGTTTTGGGAGCCGCTTCATGGGTGGTATTACATTTTATCCATATCAAATTACATTTGGCATTTCTTTGCGTTACTGGCCTTGCTTATATGCACCAGCATTTCGTATCCATTTCTTATGCTTTAAGATTTGGGGTGCGATAAAACTTCATAACTTGACACCCGCCCCTTAATATAGTTTGTTTGACATTCCACAGGGCTAGGTGTATAGTGCGGGGTGACGGACCGCTTGGTCTTGACATTCAACTAGAAGCGAGTACAGTTTCAGGAAAAGGGAGGAAAGACAATGTAGACTAGAGGAGTAGAAGATGGATAGCGAGTTAGTTTTTGGCAAGCTCTCGACTGGTCGTGTATCGACTAAGTTTTTGGACGGTCGGGAGTATCTTGTTTGTCCTGTCGTGGCCGTCAAGCAAGGCATATTGAACACACAACTACTCCTTGCGGCTGAGATCGAGAAGTCCGTAGTGTTATGGAACGATGTACCTATACCAATACCCCATCCCTTAGAGAACGGAGAGAAGATCTCTGCGAGGGATTTGGACGTGATCGAGGAATCCGTGGTCGGGCGCTTCTACAATGCTTACTATGAGAACGAGAGCCTAAAAGGTGAATTATGGATTGACGTTGAAAAAGCAGAGAAACTAGGTGATGTTGCACTCACGATACTCAAAAGGCTACGCAAAGGCGATCCGGTCGAGGTGTCCACCGCTTATTACTCGGACACGGATCTAAGCGACACCGGGACATACAACGGCAAGCAGTACGTGGGAGTCCAGCACAATCTAAGGCCGGATCACATAGCCCTACTTCTCGAAGGAAAAGGGGCCTGTTCCTGGATTGACGGGTGCGGAACTCCCCGGATCAATCAGGAGTTAGTGAACAACCCTTATCCGAACGAGCATTCCTGTCGGCTAGTCTCTCCTGGTAAGTTCCAGGAAGAGCATTGGAGCAGGGGTAGCAGGACAACTGACGGAAAGAAGTATAGTGTTATTCGAGGGAGATTGAAGGGTGAAACAACCACAACGGAGCAAGCCTTCCGCTATCCGACCGGAGCCTGGACGGAAGCAGAGGCAAAGGCACACTGTAAAGCCCACGATGGGATCAAGTTCGAGCCAGCAACGGGGGTGAAAACTATGGAGCTAGTTGTACAACTCAGGGAAGGCGAAAGCTACAGTGATAGATACGACGCTGTAGAAGAGGCAATACGGGAGAAAGTGATCCCTGCCGGTTCATCGGATTGGCACGTCTGGATCTCAGACTTGTACGAGAATAGCGTTGTATATCAGGTTACTGAGCCCGACGAGAACAGGACATACTTCCAAGCGTCGTATGTCGCCGGTGTTAATTCGGAGATAATGATAGGTGAAGCCATAGCTGTGAAGCGAACGGTGACCTACACGACCTTACAAAAGGAGAGTGGTATGGAGAAAAAGGAACGGGACGGCATCGTTACCGCAATGAAAGATGGAATCAAGGAAGGTTTCAACAGTCTGAAATCCCTTATCACAAGAGGAGGGGAACCCATGGACAAAGAACAGTTGATCGCTGTGCTCCTGGAAAACGACAAGGAGCTAGACAAGGAACTGTTGGAGAACGCTGACGAGAAGCTCTTGCAACATATGGTGGGGCTTCTACCAGTAGAGAACGAAGGCAACGAGTCTGAAGGCGACAAGAAACCCGAAGGTGAACCCGAGGGCAACAAACCCAAGGACGAAACACCCAAGGACGACAAGCCTGACGAGCTTGAGGCCAAAATCGAGGCACAAATCGAGACACATCTCCAGACTAAGTACAAGGACTTTGACCAGATCAAAGCCCACATGGATACGATGGCAGCCGAGACCGATGCGGCTAAGAAGAAGTCAGTCGATAGTCTTGTGGCGAACAAGCAATGCACTATTGATAAGGAGGCGCTTGAAGAGATGAGTCCTGCCACGCTAAGACAGCTAGATGCTGCCTATGCGCCTGGGAGTTATCTCGGCGCAGGGGTTCCAAGGGTTAACGTGGAGGATATTCCTCCTGCCCCCTCGATACTGCTCGCTAATGTATCGGGGAAAAAGGAAGGTGAGAAATAATGACGACCACATACAGAACGATAGTTATCAAAGGCGATCCGATCCAGAAGGAAGCGTTGTGTGCGGCTACGTTACAGCCTGGGATGTTAGTGCAACCTCTAGCGGCGAGCGCAACTAATAACATCGAGGTACTGGCCGGCACAGTCGACCCAACTATGAGAATAGTTGTCGAGAGCATGGACACTCCTTTCGACGGGACGTACGCAATCGGTGACACGGTTCCATACGTTATTCCTGGCGCAGGGGACGAGGTCTTTGCTCGTTCAACGGCACCCGCAGACGGTACGCTGGCTGTAGGAGACCTGTTGACTTCCAAGGGTGACGGTCACCTTGTTGGACTTGATGCTGCGGTAACGCCTGCTGGTTACGGTGGCGAGGCTTTGGCGGTTGCGCTAGAGGCGAAGTTGTACAGTGCCGGCGTGAACGTGCTAGTCAGAGTAGAGGTGTTATAATGGAAAATAACCAAGCACAGATAGTCA
>JAOZHP010000010.1 GCA_026014815.1 Candidatus Bathyarchaeota archaeon | reverse complement strand
GACCCTTCTTATCATCACTTCAGGGAATCTCATTCTGCGAACCCCAACCTCTTCAAGAACGTATCTAGGAGGGCAACATCAGGGATGAGCCTCAAAAGACCTGACATCAACCCCATGCTACCGTAAAGGGCGGCAGTGTAAGCCAAGAATTCACGGCTCCTCATTATGGAGCCCACGTCGGCAACCCACTGTATCGCCCAGTCGTTAATTTCCTTCGAGATGACTCTGGGCTCACGCTCTGCTAGGATGATTGCAAGCCTTGGATTCGGACTTATTAGCCTGAGAGTTTCTCTTTTTTCCACTATGGATCAACCTCTTCGGCTTCGGAGAGTATGAGAAGCCTCGTTGTCCCTACGTTTGCTCTGACCTTATCTGCCGTCCAGGAGGTTTCGCTGTGATGTGATTTCTCCCTATTTCCGCCTATAAACCCGGAAAAATCGTCGGAGTCAACGATCTCTTCGTTTGACAGGTAGACAATCGACAGGTAGTACCTCCAGGGAAATAGGTGCGGGTTTTTCAGGACTGCGTCAACCGTGGTGCCTGCTGGGTAGATCCCCGCTGGTGCCTTCATAGCGTTGAGTTCCACGATTTGGATGGGCATCGTCAATCAATTTTAATTGAGTTAGTCCCTTTTTAAGTTTCTATAGTAGATTATCACCTGGGTGTGGAAATCGAGTGGATGGATGTCCATGCTGTGGGCCCAGACGTAGATGTTGATCTTGTTCTCCTTAGTTACCTTGGCGTTCACTTGGGCGTAGATCGAGGAGGATCCTCCTCCAGTCGCCGGGGTGGTGAGGCAGGCTAGGACATCGTTGGAGTCGTCAGCGCCGGCGTCGACGCCCTTCCCGTTCAGGCAGACCCCAACCTTCACCGGGACCTTGTCCCATGTCGAGATGGTGATCAGTACCCCAACGACCTCTATGTCCCTCTCCAGCTTCCAAATCTTCTCGTTGCACTCCACGTAGACGTCGTCGGGTTTAGGCCCAAATGGCTTCACGTAGATATCATAAAACTTCCTCTCACAGAATCCCTCTTTCATGTCCTACCCTCCTGTCCATCAGACCCTTTACCTCGTCCTTTATCTTGTCGTAGCTGAACCTCTTCGCCCTCTCGACGGCCAACTGGCTATAGTGCCTCCAAGTTTTCTCATTCGAGAGCAGATGTCCTACCTTCCTGACAAGTTCTTCCTCCGAACTGAAGAGCAACCCATACCTCTCGTCGGGGAGTATTATGTCGGTCAGGGGACCTCCTGAGCGGTGGCATACTGCGGCACAGCCGGAGGCCATGGCCTCGACTACGGCTATCCCAAAGTGCTCCCCTATCTTGGGGTGAACGAAGACCTTGCTCCTACTCAGTAACTGGGTGATTTGGGAGAAAGTCGGGTTCGTCACTACTTGGGTGACCTTGGGTCGATCCTGTTTGACATCGGCTCCGATCACGTATGTCTTCCACCCTCTCTCGTATAGAGGCGTCAGGGCCTTGAAGCCCTTCTGGAAGTATAGCTGGCCGAAGCCTATCACGTCTATATCCCTTTCACTGAATGAGGGAGATGGGTCGTACCGTTCGGTTTTCAGGGGCGGGTTCACCACTTTTGAGGGCACCCCCCACCTCTTGAAGATCCTCTGCTTGGTATACCAGGAGTTAGCCCAGACCTCGCACGAAGGCGCCCTAGGCCTGTCAGGCCAGTTAACGTAGAAGACCTCCGGGAAGTCCACGTCCTCATTCACGTAGGCGAGGGGGTCGTAGTTCGTGAAGAACAGGTCGTATTGGGGCCTCTCCTCGTAGAGTCCCAGCCGGGCCAGAACCTCGACATAGTAGTCTTCCCAGCGGACCTTCTCGAAGTCGGATAGGTTGAGGTTCTTGATGGGATAGTAGTCCCGGATCCTGTTCAGCCCGAAGTACTGTTCCGACGTTTCCCTTATGTCGGAGTAGAGAATCTTGACCTCGTGCCCCAGATCCCTCATTATGTCAGCGATGTCGAGGCTGACCCGCACGTTCCCGGCGAGGACGAGGAGGTCTGGGACGCCGAACAGGACCCCCATCAAAGCCACCCGACCAGGTCTATTTTAACGACCTTAACAGGAAGTTCCAGTCCATCATACAAGATGTTCCGGCTTGTGGGCTCCCGCCTCCTGAACATAGGCAGAAGTTCCTGGGAGACCTTCACCGTGACCACGGCAGGGCGGCCCAGCTCCCTCTTCTCCTTCATCCTGATCCTCGCCCACTCCACCGCGTATTTCTTGTCGTCCGTCAGGTGAATCTCACCGTCTTTGGTGACTAGCTTGCCCTCGAGCTGGATCGACCTAGCCTTCCTATAGCTGGTTCCGTGGTACAGAACGAAGCGTCCATCCTCTATTGGGGGTCGGAAGCTGGTTGCTGCGGGGAACTTC
>JAOZHP010000009.1 GCA_026014815.1 Candidatus Bathyarchaeota archaeon | reverse complement strand
TCGGTGCCGGGGAGATGATACTCCCTGCTGTTGACTTCGTCGGCTAAACTTTGTAGCTCATTCACCACGCCTGCTGCGTGTACTACCGCGTTTATTCCTTGTTCCAGCTGGGCTGTGTGCGCTGATCGTCCTTTAACGGTGATGGTGGCTCCTCTGCTACCGTTAGCTGCGATTCCAATAGTGTCAGGTGACCCCCCGTGGGCGTAATAGAGAAGGTCTATGCCGTCGCCGTAGCCTCTGTCGAGAATCTCCCTGAACCCGTAGCGGCCTCCCTTCTCCTCGTCAGCCACATGGGTGAACACGATGTCACCCTTGAGCTTTACGTCCTGCTCTTTGAGGGCTCTGTACGCCATGGTTAGGCCGCAGGTGGCTACCTTGTTGTCCTGGGCTCCTCTTCCCCAGATGTAGCCGTCATCGATCACGCCACTGTAGGCTGGGTGAATCCATGAGTCCGGGTCTCCGGCTGGGACCACGTCGTAGTGGCTGTACATCATCATCCGTGGGCCACCACCTGTGCCATAGTGTTTGGCGACCACGCTGACACGGTCTGGGAGAGGCTCAACTATGTCCACCTCCAATCCATCTTCTTTGCACTCTTTCTCCACGATGCCTCCGATCTCAGCCTCATACCCTGTGACGCTACGTGTCTGGATCAGCGTCTGCATGAAGGAGATGATCTTATCCCTATTGGCCTCAATATAATCAAGGATTCTTTTTTCAACGGACAATGATCGTCAATTAAAATCAGTGTTCGAAGTCACATAAAACAGGTATCCAAGGGAAAGTTAATTGATTGTGGGACGGGTCAGAAACGAACTCGCCACCGTTTGGATATAGCTCCCGCATTTCTATCTTTATATCAAAAAAAATGGCGAGACAACACGGTACATTGTTATAATATATTTTAATAGTTAATTGTTGCTATTTTAATACAAATTTAAAAAATAACCTAAAATTGCGTGGATGAAAACAGAGGAAAAACGAAAATTATTTCTGATAACACGGTGTTCTGTGCCTCATGCTATACTTCACATACGGCAGCTTCATGGATATCAACAACCTGAAGAAACACACGCCCTCAGCGGAGTTCGTCTGTAAGGCCATGATCCCTAACTGGGAGGTCCAGTTTAACTACTACTCAACTAACTACAAGGGAGGATGCACAGGCATCGAACCCGCTATAAACAAACTCGTCAGAGGAGCCGTCTACGAGATACCCCCAGACGAGATGGAGCACCTAGACACAATAGAGGGAGTACCCCAAGGCACCTACCACAGGCACCCCATAATGGTGGTATCTGAAGCCGGTGAACCCCTGCTGGCCCACGTCTACCGCACCACGAACCCCAGAGGACCCTTCAAGCCAACCAAACTCTACCTCAAATACATGCTCGACGGAGCCAGGGCCCTCGGACTCCCAGCCGAGTACATCGCCCAGTTCGAAGCGGTCGAGACCGTCGACTAAACCCCTTTTATTCCACGCCACATTCATACCAGTGAATTGAATTTCGACGACATACTAGCTGCAGCCGTTCACAGCCTTGGAGAACGCAAGTTCAGGCTCGCCCTCAACGTTCTAGGCATACTCATAGGCTGTGCAGCCGTCACGGGTCTAGTCAGCGTTACCCAGGGACTCACAGACGAGGTGGCAACCCAGTTGGAGATGTTTGGCCCCAACAACATAATGGTCATACCCTTCGAGATCAGGCCTGGCGCTGGACTAGTGGGAAACAGTTTCAACTGGAGAGACATCCAGGTCATGGAGAAGGTAAGCCACATCAAGTACCTGACCCCCATCATAGGCAACAAGATAGCATGGTACAACCTTCGTGGGGAGAGATACCGGGCTACCGTGTTCGGCGTCGAGCCCATCTACTTCAAGATATTCCAGACCTACGAGGTCGAGGAAGGCAGAGCCCTTCTCAGAGCCGACAAGGGGGCAGTAGTCATCGGTCACCTCATCGCCCAGCCTAGAGGCGAAGACGAACCCCTCATCGAGGTAGGAGACAGAATCAAGTTCACCGTAACCGTTGCAGGCGAAGATAAAGAGGAGGTCTTCAGAGTAGTGGGCATCATGAAGGAGATCGGCGGCACCTTCGGGTCCGAAGACGACCAGTCAGTAATGATCCCCTTCAGGGAGGCACAGCAGCTCTACGAGGTAGGCAGCTCAGTAGACTTTGTCTCCATCATGGTGGACCACGTCGACAACGTCGAC
This sequence comes from Candidatus Bathyarchaeota archaeon, assembly GCA_026014815.1. Classification (GTDB taxonomy): domain Archaea; phylum Thermoproteota; class Bathyarchaeia; order TCS64; family TCS64; genus RBG-16-57-9. The sequence continues at coordinate 1,712 of JAOZHP010000009.1, read as the reverse complement.
CTAGTCCGCGAAGAGATCGAAGACAAGTTCGACGACAACGTCATGGTCATGAGCTTCGACCTGATCAAGGAACAGGTGGGAAGCGTACTAGGCACCATCGAGGCGGTCCTCGGCGGCATCGCGGCCATCAGCCTCCTCGTCGCAGGCGTAGGCATCGTCAACACCATGACCATCAGCGTCATGGAACGAACCAGAGAGATAGGTGTCCTCAAGGCTATAGGAGGCAAAAAAACGGACATACTTTACATGTTCCTCAGTGAGGCAACCATCACAGGCTTCCTCGGCGGAGTATTAGGAGCCGCCTTCGGGTTCGCCATGGGCAAGTTCGTCGGCGACTACATCGGGCTACCAGTCAGCACCAGCATCGATCTCGGTGCTTTCGTAGTTGGGTTTGCTATAGTCACAGCCGTCTTGGCGGGACTCTACCCGGCGTGGAGAGCATCCAACATGCACCCCGTCGATGCCCTACGATACGAGTAAACCACTGAAAAAAAGAATGGAGAGATTATTCACCTAACTCAATGTTATAGTTCCACTCGACGTTTCCCTTAGCCATACCACTGGAGTCATATTCCGTGTAAGTCACCTTGATCTCCTTGAACCTCAAGGACAACGAATCCCACGGATACCAATCTGAGGTGACATCACCTGAACTCCTGTAACTAACCACCATCACGTTCGTGAGATCGTACTGATAGAACTCGACAGCAGTTTCAAAAGTCCGTGTGAACACCACAGTCACCTCCGGTATTACTTCACCGCTTGCACATTTCTCCATGAGCTTCGGCGTAGCCTTGTCAACATATTTGGTCATGGACGCCCCCATGACTACGCTGCTTCTCCTCCGGGTAGTCCCAGTGCTACTCGTAGGCTGTGTCACGCTGAAGCTAAACGACAGTACATCTATCCAGTCTACATGGTCCTTGTCAGTGGATTCCCCTGAAATCCCATCAAAGTCCCCGTAGATAGAGAAGCCGCCAGTTACATCCGCGAAGGGATCAAAAGCCGCCTCGACAGGCATCTCGTACATCTGTATCGTGGCTAACGCCGCGACCACTAGAAAAACTAGGAAAACGTTACGAAGATTTCTCCTCATAATAACGCCTACTCAACCTCAGACAAGTACATATTTTATCCTTTTGATGTAACCGTCAATAAAAAAAATCATTGTGGTCAATCTTTTAACGAGACACACCCAACATTCATCAATATGAGTGACTCACCCAGCCTCGTACTCAACAACAGAGAAGAGTGGCGCAGCTGGCTGGAAGACAACCACTCCACAAAGAAGGAGGCTTGGATGGTCATCCAGAAAGGCAATATTTTACCTTTTTAAAACATGTTTTCTAGTGCTTGGCTATTTCTAAAAATTTTGGTGAGCATTTATTTTAAAAGAAAAAGAGGAGCCGCGCGCAGCGCGCCGTCTGGGTACCTAAAGATAAAAGGTTGCGTAGATGGTGCGCGATCTTAGGTTGATTGCGCGCGGGCTGATTAAATAATTCAACAATCTTATTGGGATAGCCACCTCCCATCAAATTGATGATAAGATGAAAGAGGTAGGCTCTCCCAATCTCTTATTTGAGAACCTAGATTTAACCCCTCTCCAATCTATCCTCTGGCGAAACCTACACACAAAAGGACCAGGCAGACCAGTAGAGTACGACCCCGAGTGGGATCTTCGAGCTCTCATGATCAGACAACTAGAACAAATA
>JAOZHP010000106.1 GCA_026014815.1 Candidatus Bathyarchaeota archaeon | reverse complement strand
GCCTGACCGTGTTCCCATTGACTTGGGTGGTAGCGCTGTCACGGGGATGCATGTAAGCACGGTTTATGCTCTTCGGCAGGCACTGGAGCTGGATTCACCGGGTACCCGTGTGAAGGTGATTGAGCCTTTCCAGATGTTGGGGGAGGTGGCTCCAGATCTGCAAGCGGTGCTTGGGGTCGATGTTGTGGGTCTTATCGGAGATAAAACCATGTTTGGATACGAGATCGGTGACTGGAAGCCGTGGACTCTGTTCGATGGGACGCCGGTGATGGTTCCGGGTAGATTCAACACGGAGCCAAGGGAGGATGGAAGCATCTCTATGTACCCGAAGGGGGTTAAATCGGTGGCTCCATGCGCCAAGATGCCGGAAGGGGGCTTCTATTTTGACGCAACGGAGAGACAGAAACCTATTGACTGGAAAAAGCTTGATCCACTGGATAACATGGAGGAGTTCAACGCCATCTCCAACGAGGACTTGAGATATTATCGAGAGGAATCCAAGAGACTGTACGCGACAGGGAAAGCAATTCTCGCGAACTTTGGGGGCACGAGCTTCGGTGACATCGCGTTGATTCCCGGCTTGGATTTACTGGACCCCCGGGGGGTGAGGGGCGTCAAGGAGTGGTATATGTGTCATGTGAGGCGCCCCGACTTTATCGAGCAGGTGTTCAAGCTCCAGCTACAGATAGCCTTGGAGAACCTTGAGAAGATCCATAACGCTGTGGGGGATAGGGTTACGGCGGTGTTCATCACAGGAACCGATTTCGGTGCCCAGAGGAAGCCTATTCTGTCTAACGCTTCTTATAGGAAGCTCTACAAGCCGTATCATGTTGAGGTTAACAATTGGGTACATGAGAACACGGGATGGAGAACCTTCATTCACTCATGTGGCTCGGTGGAGCCTCTTATCGGCGAGTTCATCGAGGCGGGTTTCGATATTCTGAACCCGGTGCAGACCTCGGCAGCTAACATGGAGCCACGTGAATTGAAGACGAAGTACGGTGACCAGATCACGTTCTGGGGTGGCGGGGTTGACACTCAGCACACGTTACCTTTCGGGAGCCCCGAGGATGTGGAGAGACAGGTGAAGGAACGTTTAGATATTCTCGGTGAAAACGGGGGATTCGTCTTCAACACCATACATAATGTTCAGCCCAATGTCCCCGTCGAGAACGTTCAAGCTATGTACCGAGCGATAACCAATATTGATGACTAAGATGATTCAAATGAAAAAAGGCACTCATCCCCTCGTGGTAAAATTTTTTTTGCATGATTACGTGTAACTTGGAACTAGCAATTTTCGGGTTGTGAGCTGCGTTTTTACCTTGAATGGACCGCGTTTTTGCGTAGATTGGGATCGAAAAGGGGCTATTCTGTTGCTGTTTTTCGTCTAAAAGGCTTGGTTTTCAGTTTGCTCGTTCTACCCCCCCCCCCCTCCCCTGTTTATGGCTGTGTTGTTCCCGATTGAAACCCTGTATTTTGTTACTTGTTACCCATGATCTGCACATTTAACGCGTCTCATTCATTTTTCATGAACATTAAGATGTTTGGTGAACGGTCGGCTTTGCCTCCCTTGGTGCCCCGCTTCGTGGGCGTGGGGCGTTTGGTTTATTCTCCTTCTAGGATTAGTGTTTGCTGGTTTTTGCTGATTCGCCATCTTCTTTTGTGTTTTGTTGATAGGGTGCGTAGTTGTTTGATTGATAGGCTGGGGATGTAGTATGTTCCTGAGGCGGTTTTTCTGATTTTTAGTCTCATTGGCTCCATGTGACCACCTAGTGGTTAGTATCTGGGAGTGGATTTAAGTTTGTTCTGAGAATGATTTTACTCGATATTTTTGATTTCATCGTTCGCTAAAGGCAGGATACCCCTTTAGGCGCGCGTAATTAGTTATTGTATAATATCGATAATTTTGTATTGTATCAGACGTTAAAAACTTCAGGAAGTCGTTCGATCGCATAATTTATTCTAGGTTCTTAATAGACAGTCAAATATGTTTCTATTGTTTTATTAAAGAATCCTTTATTTTCTCATAAAACTCTAATATTCATAAAGATTATATACATATATCAGTTGGGTTAAGGTACAAACTTAGTGATTTTTGATGTCGTTTGGTGCTGTTGTTGGTGGGAAAGGTACTGATTCTACATCTGCATTAAGAATTGGTTTAACTGGTTTGAAACCAATTAGAGTGAGTGAAATAATAAAACAGTACGGAGTTAAGTTCAAAAGTGTATATACAACATATGAATTAGATACAGAAATAACTTCTTTTGAAGATTTTACATCTTTGAGATATAATCAGATTTTTAGTAATATTAAAATACCAGATTATTTTGATCGTCAAAAATTAGCAGAATATTATACAAGTAGAGCTATAGAAAACTATAATGAAGATAAAGAATATAAGAAAAGAATTGAAGAAGTAAAAAGAACAAGAGGAAATCTAAGTCCTTTTATAGATTTTGTAAAATATGTTAAAATAAGGTATCAAGAGGATATTAATCAATTATATATAGTAAATGCTCAAAATTTTTATTCTTCTGATTTGCCTTTAAGTGTATATAATGATTTTTCGAGAACTTCCCATTTAAACTCAAGTTTTTTTAATTTATTACATCATACATTAATTTATTATGATAGAAGAATTATATCAAGTGCAAGAGGAAATCAAATTAAATTTAATAAAATATTTCAAACAATGAAAGGAGAATTAGACTTAATTTTTGATTTAGTTGATGATATGATATTTAAAGAAAAGTGTTTACAAAGATTAATAATTATATGGAATGCAGAAGATTATGTTCAATTAGATGAAATAAAAAAAATATATTTTAGTAAAATTCGTAAAGACGAGTTTAATAAATGGTATTATGGATTGAAAAATTCAATTAGAGAAACAAGATTCAATATACTAACAAATAAATATTATAGAGAAGACGATAATCTGGACATAAAACCCCCTCAAACTCAATATGAAAGTCAAGATTTATTAAAAAACTTATTTTACCAAGATGAATTAAAGGTGCCTCTATGGCAACGTCAATAGGGGCATTTTTTCTTGATACATGCATATTATTAAATAGAGTTCTGGGAGAAGATACTAGTAGAACTAATAAATTATTTAATGATATGGGAAATAATGATGCATTGTGTTGGTTATCAGAATCAGTTGATATAGAATGCAACGTTACAATAATGAAAACAATAAATTTTATTGGAGATACATTAAGAGATTTTTTTATTGGCGCATTAGAATATTTGTTATCATATCAAGATAGAACAATGAATGATAAATTTACAAATAAAGATATTGAATTAATAGAGGAAATATTTATTACGATACAAGATAGTGATGTATTAAAAACTCCATCAAGAAATTTAGAAGAGCATATAATTCATATTGCAGAAGATAAATTAAACAAAAATGAAGATTTTACATTTAATGAATTAATAATTAACATTACTACAGAAATATTAACGTTGACAAATTCATTACAAGATAGATATGAAAATATCTTTTTAATAGTGAAACCTAAGGTTGCTGTTTATCGTGAGAGGCCAGACTCAACCAAAGTTACACAAATTAATAACTCACATCGTGATATACATAATCCAGATACTGTTCATCTTGCATCCGTTATAAAATATAAAGAAAAGGAGAATAAGGACGCAATTTTTGTTACTGTCGATAATGGTATGTTAAAAAATAGATATATGTTGAGAAATCGTTTTGATATTGTAGTTTCTGATCCTTTATATGCTATTCATAAATTTTCTTAATATAAATTTATTCAGAAACTAGGAGTAGTAATAATTAGAGAAATTCAATACTCCTGTTACATGTAACTTGATGCAAAAAAAGGTTAGATCCAGACCTCCTTGAGCATTCGTAACGCGTTTCCGCCTACAACCTTCTTGATCTCATCATTGCTATACCCATACTGTATCATCCACCGTGGAATATTCACGAACTCACTCGGGTTCTCAAGACCCTTCACATACCCAGGGTCAACCACCCCGTCAGGCACAGGATACTCATCCACAGTAACCCTACCAGCCCTCCGGTAGTGACCCTTCCGCAACGGGAACCAGACACCGTACAGATCCTGATGAGCACCGTACAGCGTGTCAGGACCACAGCCCACGTGATCGACGCCCATCAAATCGATGCAGTACTCCACACACTCCATGTAACTCTCGATGCCCCCCACAGGGTTCTTCTTCGTCCTTAACCCTCTTCCAGCGCCACCGACACCAACCATGCCACCGCTCTCGGCAAGCGCCTGAAGCACCTCGTCACCGTTAGTATGCCCCTGAGCGATAGCGGCAGGCCCACTATGGCTATTATAGATGGGTTTGTCGCTGGCGTCAGCCGTCTCAACCGCTGTCCTGTCATTAGTGTGACCTATATCGATAAGCATACCAAGCTTGTTCATCCGCTTCACCGAGTCATACCCAAAATCAGTCAAACCAGAGTCCAGATAAGTCTCACCCATCCCTCCACCCAGCATGTTGGATTCACTATAACAGATACCCATACTCCTGACGCCGATGCCGTACAGTACATCGATCCTGTCAAGCTCGTTCTCGATGGGCGTCGCTGACTCCAACGCGATCACGAGAGCGATCTTGCCTTCCCTCTGAGCCTCCAAGATATCCTTCACTGACCTGCAGTGAGTCACCAATCCCTGATGCGCGATATCGCTGAGCCTGATACCAATATCATGGATTACGTCGCTCCACTTCCAGCCACTGTAACTCGTGACAAAAGCCATCCCATCCATCAAGTTATCGAACACACAGTCGATATGACTCGTGCTCAAAGCCTCGTAAGCCGTGAAATGCCTCCCAAGCCTGTGCATCTCAGGCACCTCAGCCATATCGTCAGGCCAAAGCACCGGATGCTCATGAAGATCAACAACCACACTATCCTCCATGAGCGCCTGAAACCGCTCCTCCTCAGTCTTACTCAACGATACAATGTAAGGCTCAACCCTCGGAACAGGGCTCAGCTTGAACTCCTTATAATCAAACCCCGGCTCAAGATAGTCAAACGCCTTGTATCCATCGTAACGCTTCTTCCCGCCCATAACAATCAATCAGATTACTCGCTTCAAATGGATAAAAGCCACGGTAAGCCATTACTTCTCATAGAGAAAACTGAGAGTTTATACACAGCCCATAGAAACACCATACCATAGGAAGATTCCCATGAACACGACAAAAGTGGAAGGAACCAACAAACAACACAAAGTCTTCGTCTACGCTCTCAGCACATGCGGCTGGTGCAAAAAATCCAAACAATACCTCAAAGACAACAACATAGAATACCAGTACCTCGACGTAGACACATGCACCAGAGAAGACCGACAAAAAGCAATAAACGACCTCAAAAACCGGAACGCACCCGTAGCCTTCCCAGCGATAATAATAGACGAAAAACTCATCTCAGGATTCAAGAAACAGGACCTAGATGAGGCGCTAAACCTATGACAACAATCGAAAAAATCCATAAAAGAGCACAGTCAGACGCCAAAACCCACGGCATACACCTAAACACCGACAAACAACAACTCCAAAACCTCCTAGAAGGACTCAAGGAAAACACCGAGAGATACGGATACCCCTCATGCCCATGCAGAATAGGCACAGGAGACTTCGACAACGACCGCGACATCATATGCCCATGCGACTACAGAGACCCCGACGTCGAGGAATATGGATGCTGCTACTGCGCCCTCTACGTGAACGAAGAAATACACTCCGGAATGAAACAAGCGGAATCAATACCAGAGAGACGCCCCTACAATAAACAGATGCGAAGCCTCGGACTCATGGAAGACGAACCCAGAGAAGAACCCGAGCCGAGGGCACTAGAGGAAACAACACACAAACTCTTCTACTGTAGACAATGTGGCTACGTCGTCTTCAGGGATGAGCCACCCTACGTCTGCCCCATCTGCAAAGCAAAAAGAGAGATGTTCAGCGAGATAGTCCCCGAGACCCGGGTCCACACCCGTAAACCATCATGACTACTCTTTCTCGACAACCACAGCTGTACCTGTTGCAGAGATAACCACGACGCCAAGCTGCATCCCAACGTCACTTGTCTCAAGGTCAAGACCAACAATAGCGTTAGCACCCAAGTCCTGAGCCTTATACTGAACACGCTTGATGGCCTGCATCCTAGCCTTCTCAAGCTCACCTGTGAAAGCAGTCACCTCACCGCCCAGCATAGACTCCAACCCAGCCACAACCTTACCGAAGATACCCGTAGTCCTCGGCGTCAACCCAGTGACCACACCAAATACCTTCGTAATCTTGTACCCGGGGATATCCGGAGTCGTTACCGTGATGAAATCACCCATATCCACGTCAGACTCAGCTCCACACTTGGCGCAAAACCTCGCGTCAGCAGGAATCTCCTCGCCACAAACACTGCACTTCATTATACTCAGATAGAGAAACAATCTCGTAACGTAAAAAGGTTAAATGGGGGTTACCCCACGAGGGCGTTGAAGAAGAACTTGAAAGTCGCATCCGTCAAGGCCCGCATCTGAGGCGCAAACCCATACAGAATCACCTTACCCTCCTTCAGCTTCGCCTCGATGAGAGCAGCCTTCCTAGCGAGATGCTTCTCACCGATAAGCCAGCCGCTCTGCATCATGTTCTCCTCAGGGTAACTGACAACCACCTTATAGTCCTCGTTCCAGTGACCCGCCTTCACAGCGTAAGAATGGTTACCCCTGAGAAGGATAGTCCCCCTCTCAGGCATACCGTAACCCAAGGGGTGCTTGTTGTCCATGTTCACCCAGATAGTTGACCCGGGGCAGTGGAACTCCTTGGGTTTCAGCTCCTTCACCGTGTTCAATATGGGTAACCCGAGTTTCTCGATAGCGAAATCACATGACTCATAGAGAGCTATGAGAGTGCCTCCGTTCTCCACGAACTCCTTCACCTTCTCGATACCCTCCTCACCGATACCCGTCTTGTACTCGGGAGGAAGCACCGGAGCCGTGAAGGCTCCCTTATACCGTTTCTCGTAATACTCCTCCACCTTCTCACCAGTGATAAACGCAGTCGCGTCGCTGGGCAACACAAGCACATCATAGTCCTCCAGCCCAGCCTTTACCTCCTCGTCCCTCACAGTGGTGTACTCGAAGCCATATTGCTCCAGAAGCCACCGGGTCCAGCCCTCATCCATGTTCCCTCCCCAGAACCTCTGATACATAGCTAACTTCAACGGCTTCACCGGGGAATGCCTGAACTTGGGCTTCCCATCAACACCAATGAACCTGATGTGAGCCTCCTCAGCAACCTTACCGAGAACACTGTGACTCTCAGGAACAAAGAACGCCCCAACAGGAAGAGTCTCACCTTTGACCTCCACCTCCTCGTGAACACGGTGAACCGGTACACCTGCCTTGTGAAGCATGTTCACTGCCTTGAAGCTGTCATTGATCCTGCCGTCCATTAGATACCCATGCTTGGAGTCTTCAACTAATCCTACCGGGGGCTTGACCTCATCAAGCTTCACCAGCCTCCCCACAGGCATCTCATCAGCCTCAACCACCTTCACGCCCTTGAACTCAGCCATCGTCTGAGTAGCAAAGTCATAGTTCATCATCGGAGTGCCATCAGTGGTCCTGACCCACAGGTTATCCCGGTAATACGTTCTTCCGAGAAGGCTGATGAGGAAAGCTCTAGCTGTCTGGCTCGCCAGAATCACATAAGAGCCCTCAGGATACACCACGTTTCCTACCTTCACAGGCTCAACGGCTTGATGAATCTCAACGCTCATGTCACTCAACGTCTTCAAGAACCTGTAAACAGTGTTAGGATCAACCTGACCAGGGGGAACCAAGAACGCGTACGGTGCCTCCATCCTACCTTTCTCGATAGAGTTGAACGCCTTCCGGTACATGTTTCTAAGAATCATCTCACGGTTATTCGCGGCCACCTCAAGAGTAGCCATCGCCGCAGCCATCTGACCCCTCAAAATATCACTGAGGTGCCACCAGCCACCCTTCCAAGGATCATTAAAATTCACCGAAGCCCTGTACTCCGGCCTCCCCCTCGCATGCGGCTGCAACTGATGATAATGCACATAAACAGGAGTCCCGAACTTGACGCTCGCCGACTCAGTGAACATACCACATATATTGAACCAAGGAAACACCAAGCTGAAACCAGGCATAAAATCCGCTGGGAAAACAGCCGCCTGCTCGACGCCTCTGAGCCCCTCCGACGCCATCCTTATAGCCATCTGAGCACCGTAATGCTTCTGCTCCGTCCAGACCAGAGGATCAACCACCTCATTCAACGGGTTACTGTTCGGCGGAATAAAAAACCTAGAACCATAGAACCCCATCTGATGTTGATTTAGCACCATAGTAACCTTTTAATACTTTATCGATGTAAGGGTTCATGATAAGAAATGGGAGATATTGACCGATTCTTCACCGCCGAAGCAACAGACCCAGAGGCGGTGTGGGAAGAATGGAAGAAACAGAACGAGGGAAAAAGTACACCAATCCTGTACCAAGGCGCGATTGACTTCTTCCTAAAGTTCAATAAAATAGATAACTTAACGGAGCTTCGCGACATCCACGCTGAAGCCTTGAGCAGAGTATCAGAGAATGTGTTGAATCAATACATAGTTCATAACATGATAAAAAAGACAGTAAACCATAGAGTAAATGAAGGCATAAGCGGGACACATGCAAAGAGCATTAAATCCGCTGTAACCAAGTTTTTACAACTATGTGGCTTCATGGACTTTACTTTAAGATTAACCAAGGGAACCGGGAAGAAAAATAACGGTACGGGAAGTAACATAATAAGTCCCAGTGATCTACGAACAGTCGTAGACTTGGCACCAGACCTAATGAAGAAAGCGTTAATCCTGACCCTTAAAGACAGTGGGTTAAGAATAGGTGACATTATAAACCTAGACCATGGTGACCTT
>JAOZHP010000105.1 GCA_026014815.1 Candidatus Bathyarchaeota archaeon | reverse complement strand
GTCATGATTGTGGTGCTCCAAGAGCTCAGCATGTACCACACACTGCGCTTCGAGAAGTACGTGCCCCAGAACCTGTACTTCGACGCTGGAGCGGCGGCTGATCACATAAGCCTAATGGCTCACGCATTGGGGCTTGGCCACTGCTGGCTCACCCACGGCGAGGAAACCCAGAAACGACTAAGGGAGCACTTCAACCTGGGCCCGACGATGACCAGCAGGAACCACATAATAATTGGGTGGCCAGATGAGGAGACCATCAAATCTGAGAGGATGAGCCTGGACGAAGCCATCCTCAACTAACACTCTTTTTTAGCCATTGATAGCGGCAAATATGGCCGCGAACCCGTTGTGGCTTAGAACTATTCTAGCCCCAATGAATATCAAAACCAGTCCACCAAGTATCTGAGCTTTCTTCCCGAAGGCTTTCCCCGTCCGGCTGCCAGCCATGAGTCCAATGAAAGTGAAAATAAGGGTGCCTGCCCCCATGAATAGGCTGGGTATTAGTATCGGTAGCTGCTGAAGACTGAAACTTAGCCCCACGGCGAGCGCGTCTATGCTAACGGCAACAGTGAACATAATGAGGCTCATCGTACCCAGAATCTCCTCTGGATTAATCTCCTCGTCGCCGTCAACGCCTTCCTTGATCATCTTTACCCCTACGAATAGCAGGAGAAGGAAGGCGACCCAGTGGTCATAGCTGCTGATGAGGTCAACAACTGTAGAGCCTAGGAACCAGCCTAGCACAGGCATGAGTACGTGGGCTGCGCCGAAGCTAACGCTCATCCTCGTGGCGTCTTTTATCTTGATTTTGCTTAACCCGAACCCGGTGACCGTTGCAACACTGAACGCGTCCATGGCTAGACCCACGGATAGCAGAATCAGTGAGTATAGATCCATCCCCAGTTCCAACGCCATTCTACTACGAGCCTCAGCGGTATGGTTTAAGGGTTACTACCAGTTTAAAAGCTAGGTTAAACTAGCCCCCTATATTTGGGCTGGGCTAAACCTAGCTAAGTGTACCCCGGGTGAAGTAAGGCACCCTGCTGAGAGGTGCGTCCACCTCCACGATGCCGTTCCCCCCAGTCATTCACCCATGTGTCTCCGGGCGGCAGGTAGACTTGTCCTTGGTTAGAATGACGGCGTCCTTTACAGGGTCGGTCCCTGTCCGTCCCAGAGAACGCCGTTTTTGACTGCTATTAATCTCTCGGACATTATTGAGAGCAGTCAGGTGTAGATTTAGCGTTTATTACACGCGTTCAGAACTGGATAATAAGTGTTCTATAGGTTTCTACCTATCTCCTTGGCTCTCTCAATGAGTTCCTTTTGCTCTGCGACTGGTTTCTTGGTTGTGCCGGCTGCGACGAGTCCTATTGATTCCTTCATCCCGTACCAGTCCCAGATATGGTTGTACCATTCGAGGATGTGGTCATAGGTGTGCTCGTCCTCTGTTTCGTATGTGAGGATGTTCACTGCTTTCGCGTTTGGCCACTTTTTCGCGTTCTCCTCGCTGTATGACCTATTGTAGACATAGGTGCGGTTGATGAAGTTGAAGGTCCGTGTGTCAACGTGACCATACCAGATAGGTGAGCCGAGAACCAGCGCCCCCATAGACTCTAGGTCTGGCTGCATCTTCTCGAAATCATCGATTGGGGGAAGAATCTCATCCGCGAAGTGGCCCAGATGCCCTATGTAGACATCCATGAGCCTCCAGGTGACCGTAGTGTGTCCGGCTTCCAGTGCGCCGTCTAGGGCCGCCTTCACAAGCTTGTACGTGTTTCCGTCACGCTTAGCCCCGCCAATCACTCCCACTACTTTCATGGTTATTCCCGTCATCTACTGAACCGTTGAATAAATGCTACATGGTTGAGGACCTGAGCCAGCGAACGAGTTCACCCAATCCCATATGTTGTGCCTCTCGTTTGTATCCTCCAACCCTGAAGGCGATATCAACCGCGTAGCCCACTAGGACAGAGCTGAGAAGTGTTCCGACGCCGACAGGCCCACCTAGGAGGTATCCGATGATGATCACGACGAGTTCGAGGCCAATCCTTATGTAAGCAACCGGGGAGCTAAGCCTCTGAATCAGTCCCATCATCAAGCTATCTCTAGGCCCTGCTCCAAGCTCAGGTTTAACGTAGAGCAGGGTCCCTGCCCCGAAGCAGGCTGCACTGAACACGATCAGGAACAGTTTTCCCGGTAAACCAGCTGGCTGAGGCATGAACCCTAATTTGATCATTTGGTCGATGGCGTTTCCCATGAAGAAGATGCTAATCAGAGTCGCGTAACCTGGGGGAAACCCCATAAGCCATCCTGCTCCAAGCGCTATGAAGCCTGTTAGCTGGGTTGTCTGGCCTAATGTCAGGTCTACGTGTTTGATTATTCCGCAGTCGAGCACGGCCCAAGTGTTCATCCCGAGGTCTGCGTTGAGCATCGCGACTACGCCTTATGGCGAAGAGTATGCTGCCCATGAGTATGGATAATGTCTTTTTTAGGAAGGTTATCCACTTTGAGACCAAACTTTTATTGAACATTGTTCAATTATCTAAGAGGTTGTATAAATAAAAAGCTTTTGAACAACGTTCAACAACTAATACTCATGGACAAGCGATTTACAAGAGATAGCGATCAAAAAATACGATCAATATACAAAGCCTTCACGGAACTCGTAAACGAAAATGGCTATGAAAACCTAACCACTAGACATATCGCAAAAAGAGCAGACATCAGCGTCGGCACGATCTACCACTACTTCAGCGAGGGTAAACCAGCTATAGCTGCAAGCCTTTACGAGAAAAACCTCCTAGAAACTCTCGACATAGAGACCTTTACTGGTTACAATAATGATGATCTTAGATCACAGATAACTCTACACCTACAGCTACATAAAGAAAATCAGGAGCTTTACCGCGCTTTCGATCAAGCAATCTATTCCCACAGAGATATTTTCGGTTGCACCAAGCGTAAAAGAGACGAGATATTATCCGAGCAACTAGGAGAACAAGAAGCCCATAGGCTCCAGGATATCATGCGTGTTTACAGTACTGTGGACGCTGTTATTCACAGGCATCTCTTCGTTGAGCCCATGTTTGAATCAGATACAGAACTCATCGAATACCTCACAATAGTTGCTCAGGCTGCATATGGGTTTCCAACAAGAAATAGGAAATTACATGACACGGCTTGATGAGCCTTTAACTATGAATATAATGTTAATGATGTGAAGAAAATGGAAAAAATTAGAACAGGGAAACTTAACCCACGTGCCCTTGAATTACCAATTGAGATTCACCCCATAGAAAGGGCGCAAAAAGTCACACTGAAAAGATTGAATCATCTACTCGGTTTCCTCTCGGAGAAATACCCTGAAGCGATTCAACTCTATGTGGTCAACCTGCAATCCTGCTATCAATCCTTGACCAAAAGTGATCATGCAAATTCATCGGAAATTGATCTCGCATCCTTGATAACAGATTTGACCTATCTTGCGCAATACCCGGATGCAGCCACAGCCTACATGAACTATTACCTAGAATTACTGGACCCCAAGACACAAGACAATTAGGCGAACAACACAATCGAGATTCCCAACGAAAATTACCTGAAAGCATTCCTTTATCCAGACTACTATAATCTCCAAGTCTTAACCGAGACATTAGGCAGAGATGAGGCGATAAAACTATGGAAACAATACATCACCCACTACATAATCGACAATAGAACCCAGAAAAACACCGCAACAGGTGTCGAGGAGATACTTGAGAGGCGTATAGGTGGGAATAGAAGGGATTCTGAGTGGGTGCTGGTCCATGGTATCATCGCTGACGGTAAATATGCGTATAAAAACGAGAACTGTACTTGGGTGGATGCGATGAAGGAATTGCCTGATAAGGAGCTCAAGTACTATGTGTGCTGTTACGGAGACTATGAATACGCAAAATCATATGACGAAAACATCGTTTTGACGATGGAACACACGATCGCTGAAGGAGACCCTTACTGCTCACGAGTTCTACATGACACAAGAGTGAATTGGAAACTAGAACATCCTTCAAAAGAATTCTGGGATAGTTTCAATCCTGAAGAATTAAAATCAATATAGACTTTACTTGCATTGGTTTGTTCTTGGCTAGGCTGTTTTCATGTAAAGCCACTCGGAGATATCCCCATAATTTTAACACCTCATGAACCTTATCAGATATGTTATGTTGAAAGAGAAAGCTTGGGAATGGATCGATGAGCACAGGGACGAGTTCATCGAGGTAAGTGACAAGGTCTGGGAGCTTGCAGAGCTGGGCCTCGTCGAGATAGAGTCAGCCAAGATACATGTGGAGATTCTGAGAAACCACGGGTTCAAGGTGGAGCACGGCGTAGCTGGGATGCCCAGCGCATTCGTGGCAACCTGGGGCGAGGGCAAGCCAGTAATAGGTTTCATGGGTGAGTACGACGCCCTACCGGGGATCAGCAACAAGCCGGTTCCATACAAAGACCCATTAGTGGAATCCGGACCAGGACATGGCTGTGGTCACAACGTACACGGTACAAGCGGCTTCATGGCAGCAATCGCCACACGATATGTCTTGGAAAGTGAGGGACTCCCGGGTACCGTGAAGTGCTATGGTTCACCAGCCGAGGAGAACTATGACGGCAAGGTGTATCTGGTTCGGAGTGGTTACTTCGACGGCGTTGAAGCGTGTCTGAGTCATCACCCCAGCAGCATGAACGTGGCTGGTCTCGCGAGCAGTAACGCGGTGGACAGCGTCAAGTACGAGTTCTTCGGTAAGACGGCTCACGCAGCTGGGAGCCCAGAGCAGGGTAGGAGCAGCCTTGACGCGATTGAGTTGATGAATATCGGCGTTAACTTCCTCAGGGAGCACGTGATTCAGGACGCCCGCATCCACTACGTCATCGAGGAGGGAGGCGGGCAGCCAAACGTTGTACCCGACTATGCCCGTAGCTGGTATTACATCAGGGCCCCTGAGCGAGATCAGGTGGGAAGTATCTCTAAGCGAATCAACAAGATCGCTGAGGGAGCCGCGTTGATGACTGAGACTGAGCTCAAGATCGATATGATCGCCGCCATCTACAACAAGATACCTAACAAGACTCTGAGTGAGCTTGTCACCCGGAACATGCGCATGGTAGGCCACCCCGGGTGGAGCAAGGAAGAGGAAGCATTCGCCACTGAGATCGCCAAGACCTTCAGCAAGGAAGACAAGATAAACAGCCTAAAGAAGAACAAGGTGCCCAACTGGGAGAAGTACGTGGACGTTAACCTCATGACGGACATACTGGACGCGTGGAACCTGGGCGAGGTAAGCAAGGGCAGCACAGATGTATCGGATGTGAGCTGGCAGACACCGACAATGGAGTTCAGCACCGCGTGCAACGTATTGGGGGCTCCGGGTCACAACTGGCAGTTCACAGCGGTCAGCGGTATGAGTATTGGGCACAAGAGCCTCATCTTCGCAGCCAAGACCATGGCAGCGGCGGCGATTGACCTGTACACGGTCCCCGAGGAACTGGAGAAAGCCAAGAAGGAACATAAGGAACGCATCGCGGGAAGAAAATACGTTTGCCCCATACCCCCAGATGTAGACCCGCCACTGGCAATCGCACAGGAGGCATGGGAGAAGCTCAAAGGCAAGCGATAACCCTCCCAAATCTTATTTTTCTTCATATTTACTCTAAACCATGAACCCAGTAAAGCTGGCCGAGTACAATATCTGGGCGAATGACAGGACACGTGAGCTTCTGAAGAATTTGACTGAGGAAGAGTTCACTCGTGAAGTGATTCCTCCTTACATGAATATCAGACGCCTCGTGGTGCACATCGTTCTGGCGGTGGAGTTTAATTTACGAGGAAAAGTATAAGGGGAGAAGTTTGACCCGTATGACCTCGTGGATTCTCTCGGAGCCAAGCCAATCAAGGAGCTGCTGGACCACTGGCGAAGCGTAGACCTTCAGCTGAAGGAGTACGCGTCGAGTCATCTTGACGAGGAGTACACGTTCCCTAACTTCCTGGGGGAAGGCGAGATGAAGGTGGACCACGATGACTACTTCGCACAGTACCTTATCCACACGGTTCACCATAGGGGACAGATTATGAGCGCGCTCAGGCTCATGGACAAGGAGGCCATCGGAACCGACTATCTGTTCTATCTATCCCATTTGCATAATGAGAGGAAATAGACACGTACTCGTTACTGAACTGGAGAATGATTCAGGTAATCTACTGCTTTTTATTGAAGTTAAACTACCTGATTTATGGGGTAATCGTTGTCAGTAAAACTCCGTAACCTGTTCATGATAACGTTTCTTGTTGTCTTCATGTCTGTAGCGGTACCGGTGATGGCCGCCTCCTTTGAAGGTGTATACAATTATGCTTACAACCTGCGTGGACCAGAAGGATGGGAGGAACACAGGGTGGACAGTGGTTTCATAGTTAGAAGCGGGGTGATCTCCAGCGACCCACCTGCCCTCAGTGGCTCCGTTGACTCTTCTGGTGAAGCCGTGTTCACGGGGCCATCACCGTATGGCGGGGGGTCCGCCACATTCACAGGCGTGATACGCTCGGATGGTTCAGGTGATGGGTCATATGTGGATGGGCAGGGACTCACGGGAAATTGGGCCGTCCAGAGGGTCTCTGGGGGAGGCAGCGACTGGGCGTCTCTCCTCCTCGATGTCATGTACTCGTTTTCGTTTATCGGCGAGTTCTTTGGGCTTTCTGGAACCACGGCGGCGTCAGTTGGCGCTGCTGCAGTTATCACCGTTGTTGTATTCACAGGCGTCATCTTATCGTCAATAGGGAAAGGGGGTCGAGGAAGTAAGCGGAAAGAGTATCCCGGCTTCCATAGCCGGGGCGAGTATGAGGCTTCCCAACCTGACTCGCCGAGTGGAATTCAAGGATCACCTGCTTCACCGATTGGCGTGCCTCCGCCCCCACAGAGTCCTCCTGTCGGGATAACAGACACAATCCCAGGGCTTCCCAGCGGGCTGAACCTCCGTTCAGACTGGGGCCCCCGGAGTGTATTGATCGATTGGGATGAATTACAGTATGATAGAGACAGGTACACGCTTGAGGGCTATGACGTGATTCAACTGAAATATGACGGCTCGGGAACCACGCCGACCAGACGCACAGTAGAAAGACTCACACCAGAGAACAGGAGATGGAACACGTTGTTCGACCAGACCTATAGGTGGAACACAGGTGGCGATATTCAGGGCTACAGGATTGACGCTGTTTTCAGGGAGATCAACTCAGATTCGCCGAGGTTTCTCAGAGTCGGCGAGACCTCATACTCCCCGTACTGAGCTGTGGGGCTCAATCACCTGTTGCGCCACGTTTTTACATTCAGAATGCACATCCTTGCTATGGTTAAGCAGGAAGCATGGAAATGGATCGATGAACACAAGGAGGAGTTCATCGAGGTCAGTGACAAGATCTGGGGATACGCCGAGTACGGTCTCTGTGAGGATAAGAGCAGTAAACTCATAGCAGAGAAGCTCCGTGAACACGGGTTCCGTGTTCAGCACGGCGTCGCGGGGATGCCCACCGCTATACTCGCTGAGTGGGGTGAAGGAAAACCCATCATCGCGTGTCAAGGAGAGTACGATGCATTACCCGGGATAAGCAACAAGGTGGTTCCTAGGAAAGAGGCGCTGGTAGAGAAGGGAATGGGTCACGGTTGCGGACACAACGTTCACGGCACCACAGCCCTCACCGCGGTGATAGCCGTCAAACAGGCGATGAAAAAAGGGAACCTGAAAGGCACAGTAAGGTTCTACGGTACCCCCGCAGAGGAGAACTTCGGCGGTAAGGTCTTCATGGTATTGAGGGGTCTCTACGATGACGTGGACGCTGTCTTCGGGCATCACCCTATGAGCATGAATGTGGCGGGTCTCAGCAGCAGCAACGCCACCAACGCTGTAAAGTTCCATTACTACGGTAAGACGGCTCACGCGGCTGGGAACCCCGAGATGGGGAGAAGCGCCCTTGACGCGATAGAGTTAATGAACATAGGTGTCAACTATCTAAGGGAGCACGTGATTCAGGAAGCCCGCATCCACTACGTGATCGAGGAGGGAGGAGGACAACCCAACGTCGTACCAGACTACGCCCGTAGCTGGTACTACATCAGGGCCCCGAGAAGGGATCAAGTGGACCCTATCTTCGAGCGAATAGTGAAGATCGCGGAGGGAGCAGCCTTGATGACGGAGACCGAGCTCAAGGTAGATCACAGTGGCGGCCTCTACAACCTCATACCCAACAGGCCCCTAGCTGAGGTCGTTACAGCTAACATGCGTGAAGTAGGGCCACCGACGTATAGTAAGGAAGAACTAGCGTTCGCAGCTGAGATAGCGAAGAGCTTCCCCAAGGAGCACAGGGTCGCTGGGCTTCGCAAGATGAAGGTTCCCAACTGGGAGAAATATGTGGACGTTGACATAATGACTGACATACTTGACCCGTTAGGAGACGGGGAGACAATGGCAGGAAGCACAGATGTGGCGGACGTGAGCTGGGTCACTCCAGCTATAGAGTTTGCCTCTGCATGCAACGTGCTAGGGGCGCCGGGGCACAGTTGGCAGTTCGTCGCCTGCAGTGGCAGTAGCCTAGGGCACAAGAGCTTGATATTTGCAGCTAAGGCGATGGCTGGAAGCGTGTTGGACTTGATGACCAACTCCAAGCTACGGGAGGAAGTCAAAGAGGAGCACAAGAAACGCCTTGGGGGGCAGGTTTACAAGCCTGTTGGTGACCCGGATAGGAAACCGCCTCTCGAGATGGCGAGGGAGACGGCTGAGAATCTAAAGGGCAAACAGTAGCCCTCTCTTTTCTTCAGTGTAGAGTCTCGGTTATATCTGTGAATATCTCTAGTACGAGTTCCATTTGTTTGAGATATTGATTTGTTTTGAAGAGTTCGTATTTGTAGACCTCTGAAATGCTTTGTGACAGCTCATTGATCTGGTCATTGAGTCTCTCACTTACATATCTCGGGGTGTTTGGCGCGTATCTGCAAAGGCCTGAATTTCAGGAGAAGTTTCGTAAACTAGTGGGAAGCGATTAACCTCATCTCGTG
This sequence comes from Candidatus Bathyarchaeota archaeon, assembly GCA_026014815.1. Classification (GTDB taxonomy): domain Archaea; phylum Thermoproteota; class Bathyarchaeia; order TCS64; family TCS64; genus RBG-16-57-9. The sequence continues at coordinate 9,537 of JAOZHP010000105.1, read as the reverse complement.
TCTAAGGTGTGGGATGTGCACCAGTTTTTTTACTATCGTTGAGTAAATCATATTGATCTGAATTGTCAAAGGACAAGATTTGGAGTTGGATCGAGGAGCACAAGCAGGAGTTCATCGACATAGCTGACAAGGTGTGGAACTACGCTGAGCTTGGGCTCGTCGAGGAAAAGTCAAGCAAACTCATAGCCGAGAACCTCAAGGAGCACGGCTTCAAAGTCACCCACGGCGTCGCTGGTATGCCCACCGCCATCTACGCCCAGTGGGGCAAAGGAAAACCTGTTTTAGGGTTTCAGGGTGAGTATGACGCACTCCCTGGAATCAGCAACAAGGTGAAGCCTGAGAAGGACGCAGTGGTTCAGGGAGCACCTGGGCACGGGTGTGGCCACAACATCCACGGAGCCACGGCGCTTGCATGCGTTGTAGCGTTACGTTACTTAATGGAAGAGGAAGGCATACCGGGTACCCTAAATTACTATGGGACACCCGCCGAGGAGAACTACGGCGGCAAGGTGTTCATGGTGCGTGAGGGCCTGTATAATGACCTTGATGCGTGCCTCAGCCATCACCCAGGCAGTATGAACACGGCTCGACTCAGCAGCAGCACTGCAGTCAACGGAGTTAAGTTCGTGTACAGGGGCAAGACGGCTCACGCTGCTGGGAACCCCGAGATGGGGCGGAGCAGCCTTGACGCGATTGAGTTGATGAATATCGGTGTCAACTATCTAAGGGAGCATGTAATCAGTGACGCTAGGATTCACTATGTGATTGAGGAGGGTGGCGGGCAACCCAACGTGGTTCCTGACTATGCCCGTTCATGGTACTATATCAGGGCGCCTGAGAGGGACCAGCTGGACCCCATCTACAAGCGGATCATTAAGATCGCTGAGGGAGCAGCCCTGATGACAGAGACCGAGCTTGAAGTTCAGTTCATCGACGCCATATACAATATAATGCCCAACAAGAGCCTCGCTGAGCTGGTAGTCAAGAACATGCGCGAGGTGGGAGCACCCGAGTGGACAGAGGATGAGCTAAAGTTCGCCGCAGACATCGCGGGTCAGTTCCCCAAACAGGCCAAGATAGACTCTATGCGCAAGTACAAGGTACCCAACTGGCAGAAGTACGTGGACGTGGACCTGATGACCGATATTCTGGACCCGTGGGGGGAAGGAGAGGTGAGTCCGGGCAGCAGTGATGTCGGTGACGTGAGCTGGGTGTGCCCAACACTCGAATTCGGGACAGCCTGTAACGCCCTCGGTGCCCCGGGTCACAGCTGGGCCTTCGTGGCGTGCAGCGGAAGCAGCATAGGCCACAAGTCGCTGGTGTTCGCCTCCAAGACCATGGCCGGCGCGGCACTGGAGCTGCTAACAGACGAGGAACTACGAAAGAAGATTAAGGCAGAGCACAAGGAACGCCTCGCAGGCAAAACCTACGAGACGCCTCTTCCGGAGGGATTACAGGTACCACTGGAGATCGCGAGGGAGAACTGGGAGAAGTCACCCAAACAGTAACTCCCCAACCCTTTTCTATTTCCAGCCCCAATCTGGTTTGATTCTTATGACAGACGTAAAGATCACAGTGGTGGCGAAGCTAAAGCCCGGCGAGGTCTTCGATGAGCTAGCAGCCGACAACGTAAACCCGGTATGCGACGCCGTCGAGACAGGAAAAGAGTACATCAGCAAGGGTCTAGCAATGCCTGAAGGTTTCTGCAGCTGGGCGTGGGCTGACATCCAGAGAGACGTAGCTCACCTATCCCTCGGAGGCGACTTTAAGTGGATCAACAAGCCAGGCAGCATGGTCAGTTGTTGCACAGACGGTCTCAGGCCAGTGGTATTCAAACTCGAAAGAATCGAGTAACCACCATTTTTTTCTAAATAAATACAAGTTACAGTAATAGGAGTATTGAATTTCTCTAACCATTACTACTTCTAGTCCTTTATTAAATAAATGTGAAAATACGGTGGGTGGGGTTCGAACACTACGCGCGAATAATTATGATAAATGCTGGTTCTGAATTATCTTTTTAAATACTATGGATATTAAGTGAAGGAAATGACTAAGTTTAAGCGTATATATGGCTTTTTAGCCATTTTTTCTTTAGTTATGCTATTATTACCCGTTTCACTGGTTTTTGCATCGAATCAACTAAAGGAGGATTTTGCGGTTGAAGCCGTTTTCACTGAAAATATATTAACGATAATTGGGGTGGTCATTGTAACCGCGTTCATCGGCAGCAAGCTGTTCAACCGTTTTGGTATACCACAGATCGTGGGCTTCATAGTTACTGGAGTTGCGCTTGGACCGTCTTTACTCAATCTCATACCATTGGAGCTATCCTCTGAGCTTCTTTTTATTAGCGAGATAGCGCTGGGATTGATCGGGTTTGACATAGGGAGTCACCTAAAGCTTGATGAGATCCGAAAAATGGGTCGAAGCATATTATCCATTCTTGTTTTCGAGGCGTTTGGGGCGTTTTTCCTCGTTTTCACCGGCGTATATCTCTTTACGAGAGACTTTAACGCCGCAATCATGTTTGGGGCGATATCCACAGCTACTGCCCCTGCTGCAACTGTCGATGTACTTGCAGAGTATGACGCAAAAGGTCCTTTGACGACCAGTCTCCTAGCCGTCATTGGGCTTGATGATGCCCTAGCGCTTCTGCTATTCAGTTTAAGCTCGGGCATTGTTGAGAACCGCCTCACTGGTTCAGCCGGTTCATCCATCCTTGACATATTGTTGATACCGGTTGTTGAGATCGGTGGATCCATTCTGCTGGGAATTATCATGAGTCTGACATTGGATCTGATCCTTCAGAGGATCAAAGGTCAACATGACGGGATGGCCGTCTCCATTGGCTTCGTCTTCCTCAGCGTCGGATTATCAGTGACCATGGGTATGTCTCTGATATTAACGACGATGGTCATTGGGTTTATACTGATAAATAGATCACCTGAACACGGTTATAGGATCAGATACACCGTGGAACAGGCTGGACCTGTACTGTACGTGTTGTTTTTTGCTCTCATAGGCGCCAGGTTCCAGTTTTCTCTCATTCCGACGATGGGTCTGCTTGGTCTCGTCTATATCTCCATGAGGACCCTTGGCAAGTATTCAGGAGCGCGTATTGGGGGGCAGCTGGGTGGAGCCATTCCTGCTGTGTACAAGAATCTGGGTCTTGGCTTGTTGAGTCAGGCCGGCGTCGCTGTTGGCTTGGCTATTAGCACTGGTACAAGGTTCCTTGGGTATGGAGCTCAGGGAGAAGCCTTGGGGTACCTGATAATCAACGTTATCACAGCCTCCACGTTCCTCGTCCAGATCATTGGACCTATCTGTGTCAAACTAGCAATAACCCGTGCAGGAGAGGTCGGAAAAGGACTTGGCACCTTAGAGGAATGGGTTACAGAAGGAACGGATTAATATTCCCCTTATTTTTTATCTGAAGGAATGCTCACATAAAACAGGAATCGTCCACCAGGAGGCGGAGAAATTTCAAGATGGATCTCTCCTGATAATCGGTAATACTTTCGGCGTCCACGCGCATAGCTGTTGATTAGCCCCGTTTCCTCCAGTACGTTAAGATGATATTTCGCGTTTTTCCCGTCCATCCTACATATTTCCATTATCTCTGAGACGTATCTGTCCCTTCTACTGAGAGTTTTCAGAATCTCTAGCCTGTTCTTTGACGCTATAACCTCATACATCAAGTATAAAATTACTAAGAATGTTTATATTTTTATCGCTGTTTTGACAGCTTACAAGGTGATGATTATGGAAATACCTAAAGAGAATATATCCAGTAGAAGAAAAGAAGTAATTGGAGATTTTTCCCAAGAGTTTTACATGGGCCGGATTGAGTTGGCTTCCTTTTTGAGGAATCTTGCTGATCAGGTTGAGACGCAGGGTGCTCTCCGAATTACTACAGAGGACTGGGTTTTGGCCTTTGATCCAATGGATATGGTCAAGGTTGACGTTGATCTGGATGAATCGGAGCTTGAGATCGAGATCGAGTTCAAAAAGAGTACCGGTAATCTGCAGGCAGAGAAAATAAAACCATCTTAATAATGTTTAAATCGATCTAAGGGGATTCATGGAGAGGTGTTGAAAACGATATGGAATTATCGCGTACGGCGACACTCCTTTTCTTTGTAGCTACATTAAACCTTTGTTTAGCAATGTACAATGCTTTTGAAAAGAACTGGATCAACGTTATTTTTCCCTTGATAAACTATTTCGTAATATTGTATTCTTTTGCAATGATTGAGAATGTTGTTGAGGAAATATATCAAAAGAAAGTTATGAGAGGCGATGATTGATGAATCATTCAAACGAGTATCCTGCCTTATAGTGAACCCAAATTCCTAAATTTCTAGAAAATTTTAGGTCTCTAGCAAGTTTATATCTAATAGAACACATCATACCACCGGTGGTTTTATGCGTGTAAGACTCAAAATAGTGAAAAAAACAAGCGGAACATATGCCGTAGAGAGCCTATCACTAAAACAACTACGAGAACTAAACAAGTTAAAGAAAAAACGCAGATGGGAACTCAGCAAAGACGGAATGAATCTGTATCTCGAAGCTGAATAACACACAAACAATCATCCACGTCACGCCCCGCGCCTACGGAGGGGGGCACCAAGGTAAGCATAACCGATCATTCACTCAACATCCCAATGCTCATGAAAATTGAAAGAGAGACGCGTTAAATGAGTAGCTCATGTACAACAAGTAACAAAATACAGGTTTTCTGTCGGGAAACACACATCCATAATGGGGGAGGGGGGGGGGTAGAACGAGCAAACTGAAAACCAAGCCTTTTAGTCGAAAACAAGCCACAGAATAGCCCCGTTTCGATCCTGATCTATGTAAAATCGCGGTCTATTCAAGGTAAAATCGTGGTCCACAACCGGTAAAAAAGTAATTAAAAAGAAAAGAAGGCTTAGGGAACCGTCGGGGGTGCCTGTGGGGGGAGGTTCTTTACGTACCTCTCCAGCCTTGTGCAGACCTCTTCGAGAGTCTCCACTGGCTTCACCAGCGCGAACCTGATGTGTCCCTCGGCAGCAGAGCCGTAGCCTGCGCCCGGGGCACAGCGGACTTTCTCCTTCTGGAAGAAATCCATGGCGAACTTCATGCTGGGAACCCCCAGCGCGCTGATGTCCGGGAACAGGTAGAACGCGCCCTCAGGGTAGGCACATGTGATGCCCTCGATCTCGTTGAGCCGAGGCGCCATGTACTCGATCCTCCTCTTGTAGGCTGCCCTCATCTCATCGACAAAGTCCCAGCCGTCCTGAAGAGCCTTAACGGCTGCCTTCTGGAAAGGCACGGGCATGCTGCAGATGCCGACAGGCACGCTGTTCATCACCTTCATCATCTGCGGCCCGGCGATTATGTATCCCGCCCTGCAACCAGTCCACGCGAAGGTTTTGCTGAAGCTCATCAAGACAAGGGTCCTCTCCCACATCCCGGGGAGGTCGATGATGGTCTCATGCTTGCCCTTCCAAACGAACTCTGTGTAGATCTCGTCGCTGATGATCACGAGGTCCTTCTTGACGGCGATCTCCGCCAGCTTTTCGAGCTCCTTCTTTTTCCACACCGTGCCGGTGGGGTTGTCAGGGGTACAGAAGAGGATGGCTTTGGTCTTGTCAGTGATGGCGTTCTCGATGTTAGAGAAGTCGGGCCTGAAGATGCCTGTCTTGTCCTTGGTTTGCCTCGCCCTAGTCATCTTGGCTCCGAAGTAAGCGATCGGAGCGTTGTAACCCGTGTAAGCAGGGTCCATAACCAGAAGCTCGTCTTCCGGGTTCAGGATGCCGGCGAACGCCTGGAAGATAGCCTGGCTACCACCGCTAGTAACTAGGACCTGAGTCTTGGGGTCAACCGTGACGCCGTACTTCTTGTAGTACTCCGCAACGGCCTCCTTGAAGTCAGGCTCCCCCGTGAAACTGTAGTGAGTCTTCCCCGCCTTCATGGCGTCGTAGACGGCCTTGTTTATGAACTCGGGCTGATTAAAGTCAGGGTCACCTGCCCCAAGGTTTATGAGACCTTCGATGGCCCCGAGGCTGACACGTGTGCTGCTGCCACGGCCGCTCATGAGGGCTGCGACCTCTTTCTTCGCGAACTTTTCAACTCCCATTTTTGATCACGAATCCTAGTAGCTACACAGGTGGTCTATAAAACGTCTTCGATCTTACAGTAATAACTGAAAAAATATGTAAAAAGGGAAAAAACTAGCCCAGCAACGCATTAAACAGCAGCTTGAACGTGGCGTCAGGCTGCGCCCTCATCTGGGGCTGGAATCCATAGAGCACTACCTTGCCTTTTCCCATCTTCGCCTCCACCAAGGCCGCTTTGTTGCTGAGATACTTCTCGCCCGTGAGCCATCCACTCTCCATGATATGCTTCTCAGGGTAGCTCAACACCACCTTGTAATCATCGTTGTTTACCCTAGGCCGAACACTGAGGGCTGGGTGATGCCTGAAGATGATCAAAAGATCCTCCTGTACTCCCCAAGCCAATGGATGCTCCTTGTTCACGTTCACGCGGAGCGTGCTTCCGGGGCACACAAAATCCGTGTTCTTAACATCTTTCAACACGTTGGTCACTGGCAGCTCCAGCTCCTCTATGGCGAAGTCACATGAGGACCCTATCGCCAAGAGTGTTCCTCCTTCCTTGACGAACTCCTTGAGCTTCTTCACTCCCTCCTCGCCTAGGCCGCTCCTGTACTCAGGTGGATAGTTGGGCATGGTGCTTCCTCCTCCCCACCGCTTCTCAAAGTACTCCTCCACCTTGTCGCCAGTCAGCAACTCCTTTGCGTCGCTGGGAAGAATGATTACATCATATTTGGATGTGAGCCTGCCTCGCTGGATGTCCTTGTCCATGAGTGTCTTGTACCTGAACCTGTACTCCTCAAGGAGCCACCTCGTCCACCCCTCATCCGCGTTACCGCCATAATACCTCTGGTACATGCCGATCCGCAGCATCTTCACTGCCTTGGATTTTATCGCGGGGGGAGCCGCCTCAAACCTGATGTGGCAACGTTTACTCAGCTTGCCAAGCTCAGCATTCAAGCCATCTGCCTTGGGTATGTAGAAGCTACCTGGCTCGAATACCCCTGCCTCGGTCTCGACGTTCTCTGTGACCCTGTGAACCGTCACACCCTTGCGGAGCAGCCTGTTAACTGCGAGGAACCCGTCGTTGATTTTATTGTTCAGTATCCAGCCGTTAGGCGCGTCATCGTCCACGAAGCCCCTTGGATACCTTATACTTGTAAGAATCTCAAAGTTTCCCTTGAAGGGTTTCTCTACCTCATGGAGCCTGACACCCATGAACTCAGCTATGGTGTACGTGGATAGATCATAGGGAACAACTGGTGAGCCGTCTGGGTACTTGCTGAACGCTCCAAGGTGGTAATATGTGCGCTTCAGCAGGCTGACCAGATATGGCCTGCAGTGCTGGCTCGCGAAAACAACGTATATACCACGCGGATACACGACTCCGTCAGCAACGAACTCGCGTTGACTTCTGGAGACCTCGACACCCATGTCCATGAGTGCCTTCATGAGTTTGTAACCGACCAACTCGTCGTGTTGATCAGGCTTGGTGATGAACGCGAATGGGGCCTCCTCCAATCCTTTCTGGATGGCGTGGCTTGCTTTCTTGTACATGTTGCCAAGGATTAGTTCACGGAATACGCTGGCTGCCTTCAATGTGCCGTAGGCGCTGATCTTCTGCTGCTCAACGATGTCACGGAGCTTCCACCAGCCGCCTTCCCAAGGATGCGGGAAGCCCATCTGGGTCCTGTACTCGGGTCTGCCTCTTCGGCTTCCCCTGAGCTGATGATAATGGATGTAGATGGGTGTAGCTAGCTTGGCTGACGCCGACTCTGTGAGCATGCCACAGATGTTGTGCCAACATGGTACATAGTTGAAGGTGGGCATAAACTCGCCGGGGTACGTCGCCGCGCTCTCCACGCCATATATTCCCTGTTCCTCTAGCATGACGTGTGTGAGGCCTCCGTAGAGCTCCTGCTCTGTCCAGATGAGGGGGTCTACCTTGTCGTCGATGGGGTTGGCGAACGGCGCGATGTAGAACCTAGCGCCGTATGACCCCATATGATGGTAGTCGATGTACGCCTGTGGGCTCCACTCAAGGTACATGACCTTGCTTACCATCTGGCTTTCCACCATCTTGAGATGCATGGCGTCACGATTGTTATCGTGGCCTGTGTACTTGTGGTAGAGCCACGGCGGGCTTGTGCCCTCGTACTCTGTGCCCAGGTACTTGTTGTAGAACTCAGTGACCATGATCTGGCCGTCAGGGTTGAAGCACGGGAACATTAAGAGCACCGTCGAGTCCAGTATCTCCTTGTTCTCGGGGAGCGTGATCAGCTCCCACGCCAATTCGGGAGACATCTGTGTGCCTCCCACCTCAGTGGCGTGGATGCTCATGCTCATGGAGACAACCGTCTTGCCTTCCTTGATGATGCGGTCTATCTCCTCCCTGGGTACGCCTCTCGGGTGTGCGAGCTTCCAGCTCATCTCCCTTATCTCCTCCAGGCGTTCCATGTTCTCCTCCGAGGAAATTATCACGAGAAGGAACGTGTTACCCTCAGTGCTTTTCCCAAGCTCAGTGACCTTAACCATTGGTGATTTATCTAGTTCCCAGAAATACTCCCCTATCCGGTCCCAGTGCGCCAACTTTCTCTCGGCCCCAAGCCGGTGACCGAAAAAATCTTCCGGTGAAAGAATATCAACGGACATTACAGACAATTTGCCGGATTTAATATAAAAAATAACCCCTCGACTCATGGAAACACTTTAAAAAGATGTGTTATTAACGAAAAACCCGTTTAAATACTGTTTCCGTATTGCATCGTTTCTGAATGATGTTAAATCCTGTTAATGTAAGAAATACTTGATAGTAATGGCTCGAAATATGGAAATCAAGGATCTTCGTGGCTTCATCTTCGTATCTGACCCCCAGGTCAGCCCTGACGGCTCAAAAGTAGCCTTCGTGCACACATCAATAGAGTACAAGGCCGATGACTACGTGAAGCACATCTGGATCCATGACCGTGAGACAGGAAGGAACTCCCAGTACACGTATGGGACTGGAAAGGACAGCAACCCTAGGTGGAGCCCAGACGGCTCAAGGCTCCTCTTCCTGTCCAGTGGCAGGGAGCCCGAGAAAAAGGCTCAGCTCTACGTCATCAACACTATGGGAGGCGAGGCGGAGCTGGTGGCGGACCTAGAGACGGGTGTGAGTAACCCGGCATGGTCACCTGACTCCAAGCGCATCATGTTTTCCTCGCGTGTCTGGGAGCCCAAGAAACCTGACACGGATGTAGTCGTCGTGAAGCGTATCTGGTTCAAGCTCAACGGTGTTGGCATGTTCGCCGGTAAGAGAGTACACCTCTTCACTGTGCGACCCGGCTCCAAGCCAAGACAGGTGACGAAGGGCGAGTATGATGTCTCAGCATACACTTGGAGCCCAGATGGGAAAGAAATCGCCTACGTAACCAACAAGGAGCCGGACCAAGACACC
>JAOZHP010000104.1 GCA_026014815.1 Candidatus Bathyarchaeota archaeon | reverse complement strand
GTGGCCACGTTGCTCTCGCCTTCGCCGGCGTTGGCCTTGTAGGTGAAGCTGTCCATCCCCATAAACCCGGCATCCGGTACGTACTCGAACGAACCATCCGAATTCAAACTAAGCGAGCCATTCGAAGGTCCTGAAACGAGGATTGCAGTCAGAACTCCACCATAGGTGATGTCGTTGGCCAGAACACCCCACTCGGCGTCAACGTTCAGCACCCTGTCCTGAACAACACCATAGTTGTCGGCCCTGGCCACCGGAGGGGCATACGCAAAAGCATCCAGTTCCAGCGCTGTTACATATCCATTTGACCCACCCACGGGCCCTGTAATGCGTATACCCGTTGCTTCGACGGGCTCGCTTAAAATGTAGTCTATGATTTGATAATCCTGATTTGGGTTCAGTGCTTCGGTAGCTATAACAGAACCTGGCGGACTCTGCCACAACCCATCAATCTTCACTTCAACATCGGCGCTGGTGAACCAGCCGCCGCCGGAGCCGCGCTTGCCTTCAATGTATCGAATGACACTAACCTCGACTAACCGGTCATAAGTTACGCTTAGCGCCTGGATTTCGCCTGAGTGCCCGCTGCCCTGTTCGGTGGAATAGAACCAGGGCTCCAACGTCCGCCACCATTCTTCACCGGCGAAGTTGTGCTCGAAACCGTCGGCCATCTTTTCAATATAGGAGCTGACCGAAACAGAAGATTCAGCTGTAACTGTGCCGCCCAGCTGGCGCACCCTGTTGTTTGCGCTTCCTTGCATCTCCCGGTATAGTGGGTTCTGCTCCAGAGCAACTCTGGAGGTAGCTCGAGGCAGCAGCCAGCGGTTGTTCCTGGAATCTACCGTCCCGCCTGCGTCCCGAACCGTCATATTGATAATTTCCAGCATACGGTTAGCTAACATTGTGAACGTATCTTCCGCTCTATAGTCCGCCGGCAGATAGTCCGGCATGTTGTCTCGCGTACGATTTATCCGGTATCGGTCTGAAAAGCTTGTCCCCGGAAACTGGGCTATAAGCTCATCATATCCATACATCAAGCCAAGCAGCCCACCCAGCGTTGCGGTGGAATTATCGGAGTCCCAACCGGCGAGGGTGGCAATTTTCACCGTTTTACGATAGTCACCTTCACCGTAGAGCAGGGCCATGATTCCAGCTGCAAAATTCACCGAAGACTCCCACCAGGCTTGATATCTAAAGCCATACCAATCGTCAAAATATTGATATCGCATATATATGTTCTTGCGTGTTGACTCCCAGTCATCTTTGTCGGGATTAGCTAAATAATCAGCCTTTACGAAGTCATAAATATCCGCTGACTTCGATGTGTCCGGAATATATTTGCGCGCCTCATCGGCAAGCCAAATAATCTGCTTCTCTCTTGACATATTCGGGCTTACGTTACTGGCCAGAGAATACAGCAGCACGAAATACTGAGCAGCGTGCGCTGCATAACCGGTGGCGGTGGTGCGAATTGGAAGGTCCGCCATTTGCAGTGCTATCCCCGGCATACCGGGCGCAAGGGCACCAAAAATCTCGGTCGTCAGTTGCGCGTCAATCATCAATGCAAGGCTATTGAGCGCAAGCATCCCTGTCTGTGGTGTTGTGTGGCCGTCGTTCATTAAGCTCCTTGCCTTTGCATCGGAAACCCATATGTATCTGTTTATGTGGGTCATCCAGCCGTCCCTTATTTGCTGAGCAGAGAGCATGGTTGTTTGATGCTGATGCAGAAGATGGCAGTAGACGTATTCAATGTCTGTATCATCGTCTGCCCACCACGGGTCCTGGTCGAGTATGAAATCGAAGCCACCAGGTCCCCAGTCTGAATCATCATAGAAGGGCAGGATGCTACGGTGTCCTTCGGTTTGCATCCCTGTCCAATTGGCAATGCACTCGCCAAGCCAAAGTGCCCGCAGCCGGTCTGCGTAGTCGGCGCGGTCGATAGCACGTACCTGGCCCCCGTTGGCCGCCTCGGTCACCACGCCCAGCACAGCTGCGCACATCAACACCACAAAAAAATTCTTACGGCCAAGACATGATTTCATTTTCAATCCTCCTTCCCTGTTTGAGTATTTGAACAATTTACAAGCCGCTCCTCTGAAAAAACGCTGAAATTCAGCGCCGCTATCTCTGCGTGCTCCGCGTTCTCCGCGGTTAATAAAGCCCTGAAAAGTAGAATCATTTTACTACAAATTGCCCTTCCATTCAATCATTTTTCCACTTTTTTCGTTTTTCTCGCAAATCCACGAAAAAAACTATATGCTTGTTTTTAGACCAAAATCCCCCCAAAGCTTTACCCCGCCAGATGCAGATGTCCTAAGCGTCTGCCGCACCTCCAGTGCGGACTTCTAATCGGGGCCTCACCCCTCTGTCTTCTGACTCCTGTCTCCTGACTCCTTTAATTTTACATTTTGCTCTGTAATTTTGCTCTTTGATTTTTAACCTTTAATTTTCTTATCTAATCCGTCAACATTAAATTCGTCGTTCGGGGCACGGGTCACGATTCACGCTCTTACACTCGCCTCTCGTCCGTCTTCCGTCGTCTATCTTCCCCTCTCTGACTCCTGATTTCTGACTCCTGTCTTCTGTCTTTTGTGCCTTTCTATGACTTAAAAAAATCCTGTTATCCTGCCCAAAAAATCCGTGCCTGCCGCGTCGTAGCCGAAGGCGTAGACGGGTTAATCTGGGAAATCGGTGGCTGAACTTTGCTGCGCACTTGTCCGCCGTAGCTGGTTTCTACGAAGCCTTTGGCGAAGTAGAATAGCGAAGGTGGAATCCGCGTC
>JAOZHP010000103.1 GCA_026014815.1 Candidatus Bathyarchaeota archaeon | reverse complement strand
GGCCTTTACTGTAAGCGCTATACCTCGAATCTAGTCGTCCCGGGGGCGTAGACAGGGGGAGTAGTAATAATATATTATTTCTTTCTTCTAGTGTTAGTATATGGTCGACCGGATGCCCCTTATTGACGCAGTCGCAGGCTGTCTTGCAGAATCGTCTTGAGCTCATGGGCGATCGTAAACCCCGGTATTTGGAACGCCCTTGCGGTTTGCTCGCCTGTGTCGCCAGCGGCGGCGTCTCGGGCCTTGGCCGACTCATGGGCCTCCGCGACGTCAAAGACCGCCTCGACGATCCCAAGCCACGGCTCCTCCATCCTCGGACCCGTCCGCCAGTTGACCCCCTCGCGGATGAGCCGCGACCCGTGGTCCTCTCCGAGCTTCGCGACGATGAGCTCCCCGGCCTCAATCTTCATCGCCTGCTCGATGGCCTCCCTGACCCACACACTCGCGTTAGGCTTCCCGTCGAGGAACTTCAGCTGCGCGTAGGTGAGGGTCACGGACCTCGGGGCCACGCCCTTCACCCGGCGCTTGCTCATCGGCCGGTCCCCGGGTCGGTGGACTCCCAGTACTCCAGCGCTTCCGCCTTGCGGGCCTCGGTGTCGTTGAGCCGGCCCATCTCCTCTCTCAGCGCCGCAAGCCTGCCCTTGAAGCCCCGCTTCTTCTCCATTTGAATCTTCAGGAACTTGATCCCGACTTCAATGTGCCCGGTCTTCAGGCGGACGTGGGGTTTTATAACTTTCAGCATCGACAACAGAAGTTCCATTTTAGCCACCTGCCAGATGAAAGCGCCCCCGCCTACGTCGAACGCCGTCCCGCCGTATCTCTCGGCTAGGAGGAGGGGCAGCTTCGAGCTCCCGGAGAACTGGAAGGTCAACTGGTAGCTGTTCCTCCTTTCGTTGAATTTGACTGAGAGGCAGCCGTCGCCGTCGAGGTGGGCCGCTACCTCCTTCCGCTCGGCCGTGCTCCAGTCTCGCGGGTCCGGGTTCAATCCCTCATAGGGTCTCTCCACCCGCAGCTTGAGCCGCTTCTTCTCGGCCTGCGCGTCCCTCAGGTCGGCCAGCCCCTTCTCTCGGTCCTCCTTGACCTTCTTGAGGTGCCGTTCTCGCGCGCTCGTCTTTCGTCCCCTCGGTGAAAATTTACAGTAGGAGCTTGGGCAGCGTCCACGCGCAGTATATCAGGCACGCCCCGACGAAGAGGGTCGCCGCGAGCTCTAGCCAGAACCATATCGTGACCTTCTTCGTCTCCTTCGTTGGCGGCGACTTTCGGCGCTCGACGTACTCCCGGTGCTCCCTTTCCTTTCGCTGCCACTCTCGCTCCGTCATCGCCCCTCGTCTCTATTTCTCTGCTGCCCGTTTCCTCGCTTCGAGTATCGGAAGCCCGGCCTCTATGATCTCGCTCATCATCAGTGACCTTGACTTGTTCCCGTCTTCGGCGACGGCTTCTATCCGGTCGGCCGTCGCCGAGCTGAGGGTTGCGGAGACCTGTCTCTTGGTCCGGCCAATCTTTTGGTGCTTCCTTCCCTTTTTCAATGCTCTCTCCTCTCATCGTCTCGTTGCGCTAGATTATGTTTATACGCTGTGAATCCCGGGGGGGATCGGGGAGATACACGGGGGTCGTTGGAACCGCCACCCCCTCCTCGGCTTCCCCCGGGTTCAGTGCGATCTATGCGGCCTCCTTGACCGCCTTCGCCAGCTCCTCCTCGGCGGCCTTGAGCTTCGCCTCGTTGATGCTCCGGGTCTGCTCCTCGGCCTTCTCCTTGTCCTCCTCTTCGCGGGTCTTCAAGAACTTCTCATGGGCCTTCGCGTGTCTCTTGTGGACTTTGGTTTTGGCGTAGAGGGTCACGGCGTCGTGGACGATGTCCTTCTCCTTTCGGCCCTCCCTGTTCCGCAGCTTGCGGAGTAGGGCCCTGTCGCCCTTGAGGCACTTCAGCGTCGGCATCTGCTTGTCCCCCTATGAGTCGAGTCCGACGGCGAGCGGCTGCACCACGCCTAGGCCGATGCGCTGCGAAAGCGCGAAGCCGTAGAGCCTTTCTTGTGGCTCCTCCCACGGCAGTGTCATCAGCGGCCTTCGTTCACAGAGTAGCGCGGCGTGCGGCCTTGAGACGATGATCTTGTGCGCGTCGTCCAGTTTATCTGTGGCCCAGATGTTGAGGTTTAGGCTCATCACTCGGCCGATGTGAGACATTGCTGCCCCCGGCGGTATCCAGTCGAAACCGGTTTTGTCGATGGCGATCTGGTAGTCGTCCTCGGCTAGGAGGCTCTCCGCCTCGGGTATCGCGATGATCATGTCGGTGGGCAAGTACTTGACCGTCCGCAGTATCTTCCACGCCTTGATGACGTCGGCGAACACGAACGATGCGCCGTCGTTGAGCCCCATGAGCGCGCCTCCGGCCGCGTCCCCGATCGTGATGCCCTCGTAGAGAGCGATGACGTCTTCGAGCTCAAGCTCGGCTATTAGGCCGGCCCCGTCCGCGACGTTCCGCTTCAAGACGTCCCAAGTCACGTCCTCAAGGTAGGTCTGGCTCCACCCGTCGTCGTACCCGTACTCGATGTCGTGCTCGATGTCCTCAAAGTCGACCGCGCTGGCTCCGACCCTCGGTCCTGTCCTCTCGGCGATTCGGAACGCCCTGCCCCTCTTCCCAACGGGCACTCGGGTCTTGATCCCCTTCGCCGGCGTCAGCGTGTCGATGATTAGCCGCGAGAGCGCCTGCGTCTGATAGGCCCCTACGGCAACATTGTGGACCACGCCAAGGGCCTGCGCTATGTCCGAGAGCTTCGCCTCCTGCATCGCCTTTTGATAAAGCGGGTGCAGTGATGCTGATGCTCTTAGCTGCTTCCACGTCAGGGGCCCGTCTGCGTCCTCGATGCCTTCCTTGATGACCTTCGCGGCCTCAAGGTTGTCCATGACGATTCTTCCGGTTTTCACCATTTATCGCGCCCCCACGAATATCAGGATCTCGTCGTCGGCCTCCCCGGCCTTCTGGAAGGACACCCCGTAGGCGTCCGCGAAGACGCCGCCGGTGACCGGCTTGTGTGCCGCGTCGCTCTTCACCGGGACCCCAGCGACGATCGCGCCGCCGGCGTACTGTTTGGTGATTCCATAGACTAGCACGTCGACAGTGTCGTCCTCGACCCCGGTCTTCAGCGCGACTCCGTGAGCCTTCGCTGCGCCGGCCGCCGTGACGACCTGTGGGAAAGTGTCGATGTCGGAGAACTTGACGTTGTAACCCTTGGTTACTCCGCCGGCCCCGACGAGGCATGGTATCGTTTGTTCGTCGACCATTCCAATGGTCTGCCCGATCTCTATCTCGGGAAAGAAATCTTCAGGTGTTGCCACTATGACAACTCCAACTTTTCAACTTTCATTTAACTCAAAAATTTAAGCGTATCCGGGCTTTATAATCAGTATTGCCGTTCCATTAGGTGGAACTTTTTTATACAGCCGTTATATATTGTTACTGGAACGATATGAGGCAGAAGTGGAGAGATGTCTTTGATGGGGTATTGGATTGGAGGGAGCTCACGCCGGCGCAGCATAGGAAAGTCCTTCACTCAATGCGGCGGAACGTTATTGAGGCCGTTGATCTCCTTGACGAGATTTTCGAGAAGATCCCGAATATGACCGCCGATCCGGGCCACCAGTTTGCGATGCTTTTCGAGGAGAATCCCATGTGTGTCTTGGCTATTCATAAAAAGCTCGAAATAAAAATTAATAGTCTTCGCGCGAAGAAAAGGGCCACAACGAAAAACCTTGAGGAAATGTGCGGTATCCTCGATATTCCTGTTATGGGTGCTAGACTCTTTGGTGATGATGATTATGTGGCGGAGGTGGAGGCAAAGATTCAGAGGAAACTTGGGACACCCAACAAAGAGGCTCGCAGAAAGATCGCTGAGAGGGTGAAGCGGAACCTCTGTTGAAAGTAGGCTTTGGCAGAAATTAAAAAAAGTTAGGGTTTGGTTATTTCTCGATGACGCATTTTCCGGACCCGTTGTTCAGGGAGCTCTTAAACCGCCAGCCCTCCGCGAGCCACTTTTCGAGCTCGTCCTCGGGCACGATCTTTTGCGTAGTCTCAATCGCCTTGCCGCGGAGCAGGTCTATCTTCAGTCCTCCCGACTGCGCCCCTTCGACCGCCTCTCTGAGCGCCTCGATCTCGTCCTCCGGTCCGGCGTACTCCTTGGCGATTCTGATCTTAGTGGTGTCAATCCCATAGGTCATCGCGACCGCCCTCATCGCCTCAAGCGCCATCTCCTCCCTTGTCGCGCCCCCGACTGTCTCGGTCGCTCTTAGGCGCGGGTAGGCCTTTGCGTACATCTCTAGGAGCTGTCCGGGGTCCGGCTTGCTGTATGTTCCTCCTGTGCCGACGCCCTTCCGCCCTTGAAGCCTGTTGACCCAACTCGTCGGGCACCCGCCAGCCTCGAGATTGGTCTTGTGGTACTTTCTCAGCGAGTGTATGCTCACCTTCGTCCCCTTGAGCCCGGCCTTGCGGACGAGCTGCCCGAAGACCACGCTCATGTTGCTCTCGTCCATGAGGTCCCCGGCCGTCGTGCCCTTGACTTCGGTCCCGCCCTTTGTTGTGTAACCTGTTCGGGTCTTCTCGACGCAAAACAGGGGATCGCCCTCTTCGGTCGAGATTGCGAGTCTCTCCGTCCTGTGCCTGTGCCACTCCCTGAGAGCCGCGAGCGCCTCGGGCCCGATGGCGGGGTTCGCCTTCCGACCGGTCTTCTGCTGCTTCCACTCGAAGGTGAAGAACTCTACCGTTTCGTCAGCTATTGCCTCTAGTAGCGTCATCTGTCTTCCGGCCGCCGCGTCCCCTTTGACCCCCAGCGGGACGTTGGTGACGTCGCCGGTCCTCAGGCCCGACTCCTTCGCGAAGTGGATGTAGGCTCGGTTCTTGTAGCTCCCTGTCGCATTAAGGACCTTCGTCAAGTCTTGCTTCGGGATGTTGGGGATCTCGTCGACCCTGACTTTGATGGCGCGCTTTCCCGGGAGTCCCTCGATGCCGACGGACTTTAAGAATCCGGCTGTCGCCTTCTGGACCACGAGCACCCCGCCGGACGCCTCGCCCTCGATGGAGTAGCCGAGCTCGTCTCGCATGTGCCTCATGTAGTCGGTGACCTTCTTGCCCAGCCACATTCTCCTGATGGGCTCTCCGCTCGCAAGGTTGTCCCTGTGCCGCTCGTAGAGGGACTGGGAGTCCGTGCCGAGCCAGCCGAGGAACTGTCTGAAGTGGCGGAGGTACTGCGTCGCGGTCTCGGGGTTGAGCCCCTCTAGCCAGTCGATGAAGTACTCGCCGGCGTCTCCGGTTATCTCGCCTTCCTTTCGGTTTTCCATGCTTATAAAAAAGCGCCCGCCTTATATAAGGGCTACTGGAAGGCAAGTAAGAGGCTTGTTACCACACCAGAAAGCAAAGTCACTCCCCCACTCACTGAAGTAATGAGGAATCACGCCAACGCTATGACTACAGTCAAACCCGATGACTATGCTATGCTTGTGCGCCTCCCTAGTCAATCGCTCCATATCCAGAAGCTGACCGCTCTTATAGTAGACGCTTGGTAGAAGCGCTAGTGCCACCTCGTCACTCATCGCGTCGATGATGTCATCCTCCTCGATGACCATGCCGTCCCTGCTCTTCACCAAGACAAGATCCGTGTCAGGGTCACCGCCTCTGAGCCTAATCTGGGCGCTCAACGCGTAGAGGTCGCTGGGGAAGTTCAGCTCATCAGCGAGAATCTTCAAACGTTTCCCTTCACGCTTATAGAATGTGGCTACAAGGGTATGCAGGTTAACCGTTGTGCCCCCTGTGACAACGATCTCCTCGGGGTCAACTCCGACAAGGGGGGCCTGAAGCTCACCTAGCCGTTCAGCGTAACCTATCCAAGGGACCTTTCCTCCTCCCCACCCCTTTATGCCGAGGGTCTTCCACTCATCCATAACCCTCAGAAGAGTACGCTCCGCGTCCACACTCATCAAACCGAGACTGTTCCCATCCATGTAGATGCTGTCAGGTAACGCGTAGAACCGTTCCTTGAACCCAGCAAGAGAGTCCACGGCGTCCAGCTTGAGGGCAAAGTCCTCGCCAAGCTCATAATCCATAAAATATTCCTCGGATACCTGTGACCCCCAACAGGTATAAGCACTACTGAGGTGAATCGTCCAGAATGTCACCGAACATCTGCCTGCCACCAAGAACTATGAGGTTGGCGTTGATGTCCTCGCCGTCACGCTTGAACGTGGTCTCAAATACAATACTCGTGTCTGTGAAAAGAGTCTGCTTGATCAAGAACTGACTGAGAAGGCTGTCGAAAAAGTCCACACTCATCTGGGGAGGCGTAGGCACGATCTTCTGGCCCAGCGAGTCGCTGATAGCCGTCACGAAAGAGCCAATGATAATGTTAGCCATTTCCTTCAGCGCATCCTCAAGGAGTTCTGGAGAGGGATCGTCGTCTGGCCCCATCGTCAAGATGAGCTGGGCCAGCCTGACCCCCTCACCCCTCTCCAATGCGAGTACAAAATCCATGTACTCAGCCGGTAGATCCATGAAAAGCCCAATGGTGACCTGATCCGGCTTATCATATAGGCTCTGGATCAGCTCAGGTGCCATGATATGGATCTTCGAAATGTCTATGGTAACCGGTGAGCCAAGCATAATGGAAAGTGCCTTAGCCGCGTTGTCGGCTCCCGACGAAGCGATCTTGTGCAACATCTCTCCTTGACCTTGCTCAACTACAGTCATCAATAATCCTCTTGGATTTCTAAGAGACTGCCCGAACTATGGCTTATTATCCCGTGCACGTAGAGGCAGCCTACAGCGTCGCCAAAAAACATAGAGAAACGTGAAACAGTTCTAGTCAAGGAGGATGACAGTGACCGTCTCACCCTCAGAGACCTTGTTCAAGCCGATAGGCAAAATGATGTAACCGTCAGCGTGAGTCATGCTAGTGATATCACCGCTACGCTTTAACACCCTATACGCCTTTCCATCCTCGATACGCACCGTGATGAACTGCTCACGATCCGACTTTGAGACCATCTCATGACCTATCGGCACAGAGACAGTGCTATTCTCAACAGGAGGCAGACCGGCCATCTTCCTGATAGCAGGAGCCAAGTACACGTAACTGTTGGTGAGGCAGCTCGTCGGGTACCCAGGCATCCCAAACATAGGCGTGTCATCAACTATGCAGAAGAGAGTAGGCTTACCGGGCTTGACCTTGATGCCGTGGAACATAACCTCACCCATTTCCTCCATCACCACGCCGAAAAGATCCTTCACCCCTACGCTGCTTCCACCGCTAAACACCCCAAGATCATAATTCGAGGCATCCTGAATCGACTCCCTGATAGAGTCCTCGTCGTCCCTCATTATGCCACGACGAACAGGTATACCTCCGTTAGCCTTGATAATCAGGGTCAAAGTATAGCTGTTGATATCATAGATCTGACCCGGCTTAAGATGGATTCCCTGAGGCACGATCTCAGGGCCACTAGAGTAAATCGCAACCCTTGGTTTCGCGATTACAGGAACCTCTGAGAAGCCCAAAGCAGCCAACGCGCCTACCTTCCCGGGGGTCATGAAGTCACCTGTATCCAAGACGTGGTCACCCTTCTTCATATCCGCACCTGCGGGAGACATGTCCTTACTGGGAGCAATATCAACGTAGATGAACACGATGTCACCCTCAAGAGATGTGTCTTCGACCTTGACGACGGCGTCAGCGCCCTCGGGAATAGGGCTTCCTGTAGCTATCTCTAAGCACTCACCGGTTCCAACTATACCATCGTAGACCTCGCCGGTGTGCTGTACACCGATTTGTTTCAACTTTATAGGGTTATCATTGCCCGCTGAGTCGGTATCAGCTGCACGCACAGCATATCCGTCCATGGCTGCTCTCGCGAATGGCGGTACATCGAAGTCGGCGTCCACGTCCACTGCTAGGACTCTGTTCATTGCGTCCTCCAGTGGAACCTTCTCTACACGTGTAACTGGTTTTATGTTCTCATCTATCAGCCTGACTGCTTCCTCACGGCTGGTCAAGTCACCGAATGGCTTCATAGTCATTTTCTGTTCAATTCCCAAAGCATGTGCCCGATGCCGGGCAGAATTATCTTGTTGAGCGCCGTTCTCATTGCCCCCTTTGAGCCAGGGAGACAGAAAATCAGTTTCCCGTTAGCTACCCCAGCTGTCGCCCTGCTCCAGACACCTGGGAGACCCACCTCCTCGAAACTCAGGCGCCTGAAATGTTCACCGAACCCAGGTAAAGTCTTCTCGAAGAGCCCTGAAGCTGTGTCCACCGTCTTGTCCTTCACGCCGATGCCCGTGCCACCGCTCGTGACAATGACTCCCGCATCACTCACAATCGCTTTCTCTATCCACTCACTGATCTTCTCGGCGTCATTAGGCACAATAGAGAAATCCAGGATACTGTGACCTGCTTCCTCGATGAGTTCACGGGCGAGTTTCCCCGTCCGGTCCGTCTTCTCCGTCCTAGTGTCGCTTGTGATGAGAATCGAGAACACGGTCTCTTTTTTCTGGTCACGTGGATGATGGTCGCTCATGTTACCCTTTCCTCTTCTCAGTCACCCTGATGTCAGTGATCCTTGCCTCAGGGTACTGGCCGTCCTTGTCCTTCTCCAAGTATTTGACCATGTCCCATATGTTAAGCAGAGCCACTGTGACCCCGGTGAGTGCCTCCATCTCCACTCCTGTCTTGTAGTGGGCTGTAACAGTGCATTTGGCGTCGATATAGTCGTTACCTAGAGTGAACGTCGTATCCACTTGACCTATCGGTATCGGGTGGCACAACGGTATGAGGTCAGGGGTCTTCTTAACTGCCTGAATGGATGCAATCTCGGCTACGGGGAGGGGGGCGCCCTTCTTGACTTTTCCATCCTTGATCACCTTTACTGTTGATTCTTTGAGTACTAGCCTGCCCTCGGCTGTAGCACGCCGTGGCACGATCTCTTTCTCTGATATATCGATCATTCTAATCGGGTCTTTACTCATGGCGGTCTCCCTCCACCCATACCTCGCCGTCAGTGGTGTACTCCTTCTTCCAGAGTGGCACTCTTACTTTTAACTCCTCGATGACATGCCTGCAGGCGTCAAAGCCTTCGGGTCTGTGGCCAGCGGCCACGCCGATGAAGACGATGTTGTCTTCAACGTTCAGGTCACCGTATCTATGGACAATGATGATGTCGTTGACACCGAACTTTTCGATGGTTTCTTCCCTGATCATTTCAAGCTGCTTCACAGCCATCTCCTCATAGACCTCAATGCTCATGCGACTGATCTCACGGCCCTTGGAGTGATCCCTTACGGTCCCAATGAAGCAGACGACGCAGCCACTTGGGGGGGACTTTACCTTGTTGAGCAGGTCATCTGCGTTGAAGTCTTCTCGCTGAACCTTGATCACGTTATCCACCGCTCACTGGGGGGAAGAAGGCGACGTCGTCCCCCTCCTTGATTACTTCATCTAATTGGGTGAAGGTTCCGTTCACCGCCACGAGCACCTGCTCCTTCTGGGCTATCTTCTCATAGATACCGCGAACATGATCACGTATACCCTTGACGGTGATCCCGTCCTTCACCTCCAGTACCTCCTCGTTCTTCCCTGTCATGTCCCTGAAGGACGCATAGTACTTCACCTTGATCTTCACTTCATTCCCTCCAAAATGGCTCTCTGTGGGCCACTGCCTCCCTGAACGCGTCTATGAGTCTTTCCCGGGGCTCCCCTTCACGTATCAGCGATATAAGTGACACATGATTGTCGTCACGCATGAGACATGGCTTGAGGCTACCGTCACTCGTCAACCTAAGCCGGGTACAGTACGCACAGAAACTGCTGTTATGCATGGGTCGCACCACCTCAACGCGAGCACCATCCATCAGGTAATACACTTTTCTGCGATGAAGATCACGTACAACAATCTCTTTGCTCTTTGCCTCAAGCATCATCTCTACTGGCTCCAAGTCATAGTGGAATTTCTCATAGTACTCAACTCCGTTCTCCAGTTCCTGGAACTCGATGAGCTGCAGAACGGTACCTGTTTCCTTGCTGTACTCGATTAACTCGGGTATTTCATCTGAGTTTATGCCCTTCATGACCACCATGTTGAGTTTAACAGGCTCAAGTCCACATTCCTTCGCGGCTTTGATACCCTCAGTGACTGTGTTCTCATACCTCTGGCCTGTAATCTTGTTGAAGGTAACATCGTTCAGCGTGTGTAAGCTGACGTTGACCCTCTTGAGGCCAGCCTCTTTCAGACTACATGCTTGGTCAGCTAGACGACTTGCGTTAGTGGTCATGCTCACCTCGGAGACATAGGGCGATATCCTCTGTACTATCTCAACAAGGTCTTCCCTCAGCAAGGGCTCGCCCCCGGTGAGCTTGATGTTTTTAATGCCTAACTCAGATGCCACACTTACAACGGTCTCGATCTCTTCTGGCGTAAGCTCTCCGAGGCTATTATGTTCTCCTTCTTGGTGGCAGAAGAAACAGTTAAAGTTGCAGCGCTGGGTGAGGCTGATGCGTAGGCTGTTTATTGGTCTGTCGTAGGGGTCGAGTAGGGGTTTCACTTTTCCTTTCGCCTCGTATGTGTGGGGTCTGGTTGTCTAAAACTGTTATGCACGGTGATGCATAACGGATTGTCGATATGCATAAATAAACCATTCGATATGTTGGTACGAGTGCAATGGCCATCGTCGGCGGATTCAAAGTAAAAACACGCGCCATAATCACAGCAGCCATCCTCACCACAATAATTATAGGTGGTCTACTATGGAACCCAGCTCAACCCGAAGTAAAACAAACCCTCCTAGTATCCACGACGACAAGCCTCTACGAGACGGGCGTCCTAGAAGCCATCAAATCACGGTTCGAGGCTAGCCACCCAGAATACAACGTCAGTTTCATCTCCCAGGGAACAGGACTCGCAATAGAGACAGCGAAACGAGGAGACGCTGACCTCATTCTTGTGCACAGCCCCACCCAAGAGCAAGAATTTCTTGAGACAGGGTGCGGCGTCAACAGAAAAATTTTCGCATACAATTTTTTCATCATTGTTGGGCCAGAGTCAGACCCAGCTGGTATCAAAGACCTTGCACCGGTTGAGGCCCTCGTGAAGCTCTCAGAGGAAGCACGGGAAGGTAAAGCGTTATGGGTCTCCCGGGGAGACAACTCGGGAACACACTCAAAAGAGAAGGCACTCTGGAAAGCAACCGGGTTGGACTTGGAATCAATGAGAAGTGAGAGCGTGGACTCACCGTGGTACATTGAGGCGGGTAGCGGAATGACGGTGACGCTCCAACTTGCCAACGAAGTAGACGCCTACACCCTGACAGACGTAGCAACCTTCCTCAAGAATAGCATGAAAGGGAACATTGAGCTGGTGAAGATAGTTGACTCCGGTAAGGAAACGCTCAACGTCTACAGCGCTATAATCTGCAACCCAGACAAGAACGACAGAGGAATGTTCGAGGCATCCATGCAACTAGTTGAGTTCCTTATCGGTGACGAGACCCAGGAAATACTCGTCGATTTTGGTGAGGACGAGTTCGGGTCACAGTTATTCAGGCCTTGGATACCTGAGTTGGATACCCCAGACTCTTTAATCGTGGGTTGGGTAAAGGAATACGCTTACATCGATGGCTCAGAGTGCCCATCTGAGTACAGACACAACGAGGGAAACTTGTACAGATAAACATGGAGGACATGTGTTGAGCTGGCAATTCATCTTTGAAGGCATCTCGGAGGCGTTGAGACTAATAGTAACCCTCGACGCTGAGGTGATGGAAATTACCGTTCGATCCCTCCAGACCTCAGGGTACGCCACTCTACTCGCTACATTATTGGGATTACCTCTAGCGGTTTTGATAGCCTTGTACAATTTCCCTGGGAGACGCTTCACACGCCTCGTCTTCAACTCGCTTGTCGGGGTTCCTACTGTGACCCTTGGATTGTTGCTTTACACGTTGTTTTCCAGAAGTGGGCCATTGGGTGATCTCGGGTTGCTGTACTCAGTCGAAGGGATCGCCGTCGGGCAAGCTGTACTTGTACTCCCATTGATGGTGACGTTCATCGCGAGTGCCCTCGAGAGTAAGGAAAGGAAAATAAGAGACCTTGTCAAGACACTTGGGGCGTCTGACTTTGAGATCGCCCTCGCTGTGATCCGTGAGGCTTATGCAGGTGTATCCCTCGCCATACTATCGGGGTTCAACAGGGCCTTCGCTGAGCTGGGAATCGCAACGATGATAGGCGCCAACATCAAGGACGTGACAAGGGTCCTAACCACCGCTATCGCTTTAGAGAAGGATCAGGGGATGTTCGGGCTCAGCTTCGCCCTTAGCATTATACTACTCGTAGTAGTCTTTTCGTTAAACTACTTGGTCAGCTACTTGAGGGATGATTGAAATGGGGCAAGTCTACAGTTTAACCGGCATCTCCAAGACCTTCGGGGATGTTCACGCCCTCAAGAACATCAATCTTGAGGTTACTGAAGGAGAGACCCTTGGAGTTATAGGGCGTAGCGGATCTGGGAAAACCACGCTTCTCCGCATACTGGCTGGCCTTGAGACACCAACCGATGGCTCGCTTTACTACAAGGGCTCGATTCTTCAGACTGGGGACCAGTTTACATTGAGGCAAGACACGACCATGACATTTCAGATGCCCCTTTTTCTCAGGGGAACTGTGTTCACAAATCTTGCTTACGGTCTTAGAGTAAGAAAACAATCCGAGAGTGAGATCAAGGGTCTCGTAGGCGATGCTTTAGAGAGAGTGAGACTTGGGGGCTTCAAGTATAGGGACGCCCGTAGCCTATCGGGCGGTGAACAGCAGAGAGTTTCCTTGGCACGTGCTCTGCTTCTTGACCCTGAGGTTTTGTTACTGGATGAGCCTACCTCGAACCTAGACCCTGCCAACATCAGCGTTATCACTCGTGTAATTGAGGAGGAAAGCAAACTCAGGACAATAGTAGTCTCAACACATGATTATAGCCAGATAAGGAAACTCACAAAGAGAACAATCCATCTTGAGGAGGGAATAATCACAGAGGAAGGCCCCCCAAGGGAACTTGTATCGATCACGAGGGTTACCGAGAACCTCTTCTCAGGGGACGCAACAATCGAGAAAGGCGTCTGCCAGATGGATACGGGAACCCTTGTTATCAGAGCGACTGCTTCAGAGGAAGGCCCCATGACCATACATGTTAGACCTGAAGACATCATTCTCTCCAAAGACTGGGTGGAGACGAGTGCCAGAAATCAGTTCAGGGGCCCCATCGTGGAGGTTGTGGATGAGGAAACCATCGTCAAGCTCAAGATAAACGTGGGGGAGGTCTTCACCGCACAAGTTACAAAACGGTCCTTCACCGAGATGGGTCTCAACGTAGGCACCGAGGTAAACATCAGCTTCAAGGCATCAGCAGTGATCGTGATTTAGAGACTTGAACCCATCAGCATTCCATTTATCCGAGAAACGGTTGACGCATAGCTATAATAACAGCCATTAAAGTGTTATCGGGAATGGAGAAGCCAGTTAACGTCACCGTGTTTCCTCGGCCTAACAGTGGAAGCTGTGGTTCGGGGTGCAATACAAGCTGTGCCTCCTGTAGCAGCTGCGGAATCTCCTGTGGATTCTATGAGGCGGAACAAGAACTCATGGATGACCTCTACTTCCTCCTAAAAGAGATTGGGTCTTACATAGGGAAACGATTCCTAATCGAGCTCATCGACACCGCTGACGTTAACTATGCTATCGAGAGACTTAACGTGGTTCTCGCCACTAACAGTGAACAACAGGTGAACCACCAAACCTATGGAAACTATTTGACGGTTTCAGGTCCACTTGTAGCGGTGAATAACCATATCGTATCTGTAGGCGATATTCCTGAGAAAAATGTCTTGACCGAGCTAGTTAAGGAAGCTCTATAGTTACTCGTCTTCCTTCATCTTCTGCTCTAAGGTTTTCAGTTCGCCGTGCTCACTGATCCTTATCTTGGTCTTCATTCGCACTGGGATTCCTATCTGACGGAAGAACCCCATGAGGCTCGCGCCGTCAATGTAGTCCCTTATCTTTCCTTGCTTGATGCCGTCTACAAGCAGGTTCTCTACCTGAGGCATGACCTGTGGGTACTGCTGGGTCGCGGTGTTCCAGACCTCCCAAGCCCTGTTTCTGAAGTACTTGTCCAGAATCTCGGCGTTGGTGGGCTCCTTCGGCGTCACCTTTGTCTCCGTCTCTGGTTCCTTCTCTTTGAGCTGTTTGAGGAGCATCTGTCGCTGCAGTTCCTGTAGACGTTTCTGTTTTATTCTTTCTAGCTCGTCGTCCATGTGCCTCAGCCTGCGAGGAATAAGCAAGGGTCTAAGAATTTATTCTTTCCTAGGGCCCACAGGTTTGACGCTGCTGATCCTGATGCTGTTCAGAATGACAAGGAGCGCTAAGCCAACGTCGCCAAGTATAATGGACATCCATAAGCTGATGGTGCCCATGGCTCCAAGTATCACTATAATCAGTTTCATGCCGAGGCTGATACCGATATTTTCCCTGATCCTGCTCAGGGTAGTGCGGCTGAGCCTCTGAATGTAGTTGAGCCTAGTGAGATTATCCTCTAACAGGACGATGTCCGCGGTCTCAAGAGCTATGTCGCTTCCAAGCCCTCCCATGGCAATACCAACGTTTGCGGCTGCTAACGCAGGGGCATCGTTGACACCGTCACCGATCATAACTACATTTCCTTGTAACTTGAGCTCCTCAATGGTCTCTAGTTTCTCCTCGGGAAGTAAGTTTGCATGGTATCCATTGAAACCAAGCTGCTCCGCAATCGCTGCAGCTGTGGTCTCGTTGTCGCCGGTAAGCATCTCTACTTTCATCCCGTTACGCTTGAGTTCGGTTATCGCTTCCTTAGCTCCCTCTCTTCTGGTGTCCATCAGGCTGATGATTCCAATTACCTGGTCTTCACGTGCAACAAGGATAGTGGTCTTTCCCTGTATCTCAAGCTCGTGGACCGCGTCCTCGGGACAAGCGATATCATTCTCGTTGAACAGTTTCACGTTCCCGATGCAGTAGCCGGCTCCCTCGATGGTTGCCTCGACTCCCTTGCCTGTACGACTCTGGAACTCCGATGTAGGCAAAACTGGGATGTTCTCCTTCTCTGCTAGTTCCTTGATCGCCTCTGCAATCGGGTGTTTGCTGTTTCCCTCAAGAGTCGCTGCGACTGAGATAAGCTCGTTCCTGCTCACTCCGAAAGGTATAACATCCGTGACCTTCAGCTTGCCCTGTGTAAGAGTCCCCGTTTTGTCGAAGACGAATATGTTAGCCTTATTCATTTCCTCGATGAAGGTGCTGCCCTTGATGAGCACCCCGTTTCTGCTAGCACTGGTGAGCGCCGATACCATTGCTACAGGTGTAGCTATTGTGAACGCGCATGGGCAGCCGATGACGAGTAGAACCAAGCCGTTGTAGACTGAAGGAACAAGGGGTGCATCGAATAGAAGGGGAGGAGTCAATGCGAGGATTGAGGCCAGAGTTATTATCAGCGGCGTGTAGTACCTCGCGAACCGGTTCACAATGTTCTCGGTGGGGCTGCGCCTCTCCTCCGCCTCGTGAACCATTCTCAAGATGTTTGAAAGCATGGACTCCGCCGACGCCCTCGTTGTTTTCACGAACAGAACGCCGTCCAAGTTAATTGTGCCAGCGAAGACCTCGTCTAGGTACCCCTTGTGGACCGGCACCGATTCACCTGTCATCATCGACTGGTCAACGGTCGTGTGCCCGTCAACCACTGATCCATCGAGGGGAATCCTGTCCCCAGGCCCCACAACGAAGAGCTCCCCCGGCACCACCTGATTGACCGGGACCTCTATCTCGTCCCCGTTCCTCTTGATCATTGCCACCTCTGGGCGCAGGTTCATCAATGCCTCTATCGCGTGCCTCGCTCTGTTGGCCGCGATGACCTCCAGCTTCATTGATATGTCCTTCAGGAACAGCACCAAGGCGCCTTCAGTGTATTCGCCGATGATAACCGCGCCTGTCGCCGCTATGGTCATTAGCAGATCGATTCCAATGACCCCTTTTTTCATGCCCTTATACCCATTTATGGCGGGTTTGTAGCCCTCGACAAGGATCGCTGCCATCAGCAGTATCCTTGGAATGAAACCCCCGACCCCCATGTACTCCATCACAATGCCAACCGTAATCGCTGTTCCCGAGAAAACGGTCTTCGTCCAGTTGAGATCACCCTGTTTGTGTTCATGCCCATGTCCGTGGGCATCATTGTCGTGCCCACATGAGCATGAATCACCGTGTTCTTGCGCATGTTCAGTTAGACCTGAACAGGCCGTGCATATGTCCTCCGCATCGTGTTCGTTGTGATTGTGTGCGGGCATCGTTGCTCAGTGTTTCGCGTATTTCTGTTTTATTAATGTAATGCTAAGAAAACGTGGATAATTATTAGAAATTAATAAGAATGACCCATATTATTATTAAACCATGACTGTTATCAGTGTTAGTCTCACCATCGACCTCCTTGAGAGGCTTGACAACTTTGTGGATTCCGCTGGGTACAGCAGCCGCTCCGAGGCCCTCCGTTTAGCGATCAGGGACAGCCTGAACCAGTACAGCCTCCAGCGCATGGAGAAAGGGATGGTGATGTCCACGGTCACCATAATCAGCGAGAGCCACCAGGCGACTACCCACGTTGGGTTGATGAACCTTAGGAATAATTTCGACGAGCTAATATTCGGAAACATGCACCTCCACATCGAGGGCGGGTACTGTATCGAGATATTCCTAGTAAAGGGTGAGTCCGACGATGTAATGGACTTCATCTCAAAGAGCAAGGCCATCAGTGGAGTTATGGAGGTAAACTACACTCTGACCCCGATGTCTTCAAAGAGCTAATTCTAGTAAACGGACCTGTCTTTCTTATCCCTATGTGTCTAACACTTCAACGTTCAATGTATTGGGACGGTGCGAGCGCATTCCACAAATTTCAATAACAGTAGCCTAAATGCTCGTTCAGTTTAAATAGGAATACGAGTGAAAATCAGTAACATTGGAATGTTCCTAGAAAAGATATTTTAAAGGTGACAGGAAACGAAAAAAAAATTCAACGTTATAGGGAAAAAGACTATTAGGAAGGACGGTATCGCGAAAGTAACTGGAACTGAGATTTACGCTTCCGACATGGCTTTCCCGAATATGTTGTATGGGCGGGTCCTGAAGAGCCCTCATGCACATGCTCGAGTAAGGTCGATTGACGTTTCAAAAGCAGAAAAGATGGGAGCTGTCACAATTACTCCAGATGAAATTCCAGACGTGACGTACTGCCCGAGACTCGTCAGCGTTCCTGAAGCAACGTATAAGGACTGGAAGGTTTTGGCGGATAAACCACACTATGTGGGGGAGGCAATAGGTGCGGTTGCAGCTGAGTCTGAGGAGGAGGCCCAGAAGGCACTAGAAGCCATTGAAGTTGAATATGATGTACTAGGTGCCTCGTTCGATGCATTCGACGCCATGAAGCCGGGGGCTGAACAAGTACATGATGAAATCTACCTTAAAGACGATCTTCTCAAGGTCGAGAACAACATTGGTTGCCAACTCTCGATAACAGAGGGCGATCCCATTGCCTTAGAGGAAGCGGATGTTGTTATTGAAAGAACGTACCGCACAAACCGTCGTTATCATAACCAGCTTGAAACAAAGTCGGTCGTGGTGCGACCGGAAGCTGATGGGGGCATTAGTGTCTGGAGCACAACCCAGACTATCCACAATACAAGGCTCCTGTTACACGATATCTACGGCATCCCAATGGGTAAGATTAGAGTGTATAAGGTGGCTTTGGGCGGAAGCTTTGGCTCCAGCATTCACGTAAACCCAGTAGTAACTATCGCAGTTGCTCTGGCGTTGAAAAGCAGGCGACCAGTTAAGCTGAGCTATACAAGGGAGGAGGATATTCGGGACCATTGCGCATATCAGATGATATTCAAGCTAAAACTCGGTGCAAACAAGAATGGCATGCTTGCCGGAGGGCGTCTTGAGGCCTATCTAGATATAGGGGCCCATCAGATACAGGCATACCCCCTACTGGGCTGTATTGTCGGGTGGTGGGTGAGCCTCTACAAGCTTCCATACAAGGATTATGTGGGTAAGGCAGTCTATACCAACAAAGTTCCCAGTTGTGCCTTCAGAGGTTACGGTAACCCTCAGATCAGCTGGGTAGTGGAGACAATGATGGACGAGCTGGCAGGCAAGATCGACATTGACCCACTTGACTTTAGGCTAAAGAACTACATCGGTGAGGGCGACCTGTTCTGGGGGCAGGGTCCGAGTGTAAAGTCCATCATCCAGAGCTGTGGTGTTGAAGAGATACTCACGAAGGGCGCCGAGATGGTTGACTGGTATAATAGACCCAACCCCGAGGAACAGACAGGTAGATACAGGCGAGGTTGGGGGGTCGGCAGAGGCTACCACACCAGCAGCGCTGGAGCACCTGTACCCAGCAGCATCGTCGACTTTGGCGGGGCCATACTCAAGATGAATGAGGACGGCACTTTCGATTATATCTCCGCTCTTATGGACCATGGTTGTGGAACCCAAGAAGCCCACGTGAAGATAATCGCTGAAGAGCTCCAAGTACCAGTAAACAAGGTAAACATCATTCGAGGGGACACAGGGACCACCGTCTATGATGTCTGCACCCATGCCTCGAGGGGAGTCTATAGCGGTGGAGGAGCAGCCCTTAAAGTCGCAATGAAGGTTCAGGAACAGATCAGGAGCTTTGCTGGGAGGATACTAGACGCCTACCCACATGCCGTAAGAATAAGATACGACGAGGAGACGGATCAAACAATAATCTTCGCTGAAGGCATAGAAGGGAGAGAGGTATCGTACCGGGAAATTGCTGAGACCGCTAGACACAAGAACTGGGGAACCGTGGCATCAGTTGAAAGCTACAGACAGCCCAGTTGTCCACCCCACTTCACAGGATACTTCGTCAATGTAGAGGTGGATACTTGGACGGGCAAGGTTAAACTCTTGAGAGTTGTGGCAGGCGCTGACATCGGTACTGTGATAAACCCACTGTTGGCGGCAGGTCAAGTCCACGGTGGATTCGCCCAAGGCTGGAGTATGACCACCTTGGAGGATATGCCTTACGATCCCATTGATGGTGACTTGGTAAATCGAGGGTCCATAGCCAACTATAAGGTTCCTACAACTCAGGACCTGCTCGATGTAGATGACCTCACAGTATTTTTCGCAGACACATATGAGCCAACGGGTCCCTTTGGAGCCAAGGGTATTGGAGAAGGAGCACTCAACCCGGTTGCGGGGACGGTGGCTAACGCTATCCAGAACGCTCTAGGAGTACGATTCTTCCAGTTACCTATTACACCTATTAGAATTCTTGAGGCGCTGAAGGAGAAGGAGGAGTAAAAATGAGTATCAACAAGGTAAACACCCATATCATTCCCATGGAATTCCAGTACCACGCCCCCACAACCCTTGCGGAGGCATCAGCGCTTCTCGAGAAATACGGGGACGAGGCCAAGATACTGGCCGGGGGTACTGATCTGATTCCCCACATGAAACAGAGAAAAGTAGAAGCAACTCACGTCATCAACATCAAAAAGATTCCAGAGCTTGCATGTATTAAAGAGACTTCAAAGGGCATAGAGATTGGAGCTAATACAAAACTTCGGGCAATTGAACTTTCACCACTTATCAAGGAAAAAACTCCACTTTTGAGTGAGGCAGCAGCGACCGTTGGCTCAGTTCAGATAAGGAATCTGGGAACTGTCGGTGGAAATATTTGTAACGCGAGCCCAAGCGCAGACATGGCTACACCACTCTTGGCCTTAGATACTGTAGTTAATGTCTATAACAGGGAGGGTAGCAAAGACTACACCCTCGAAGAGTTCTTACATGGAAGAGGAGAGGTCAAGTTGGAGCCAGGTGAATTACTCACAGGAATGACCATCCCCCTTCAACCAAAAAATGCAGGAATGGCATTCGAGAAAGTAGGATGGACCACCTTCGACATAGCCACAGTAAATGTTGCAGCAGTGTTAACTCTCAAAGATGGAAAAATCGATCACTGCCGTGTAACTCTAGGAGCTTGCTCACCTGCACCAGTCAGAGTATATCAAGCAGAATCAATCCTAATAGGCGAAGAACCGACACAGGAACTCTTCGATGAAGCAGTATATCTAATCGCGGCATGCGTTGAACCTAGGGAAAGTTGGAGGAGAGCGCCTCCCGAATACAGGAGAAAAGCATCCCAAGCCCTCGCAATAGATGCGTTGACTAGATCCATAGAAAAAGCAAGGAGGCTCGCATAATGAAAATTGAAATCACGGTAAACGGTAGAAAACGGCAGTTCGACGTTGAACCTAATAAACTCCTACTTAACCTTGTCAGGGACGAACTACACCTTACGGGCACGAAATATGGCTGTGGTATTGGCGAGTGCGGTGCATGCACAGTTCACCTTGACGGAGAGGCCGTTTTAGCTTGCATGGTTCTTGCGGTTGACGCTGACGGTAAACAAGTTGATACCATAGAAGGCGTAGCTGAGGATGGTAATCTAGACCCGGTCCAAGAAGCCTTTATCGAGGAGGGAGCCATCCAGTGTGGCTTCTGCACTCCAGGCTTCATTATGACCACCAAGGCCCTCTTAAAGGAGAACCCTAATCCCACTGAACACGAAATTCGTGAATACTTGAAGGGTAACTACTGCCGCTGTACAGGATATGTCAACATCATTAATGCAGTCCAGTCAGCAGCCAAAAAGCTACAATCCTAGGCGTCAGACATGAAGCTGGCAGCTATAGTCCTAGCGGCGGGCAAGTCCAGCCGCATGGGCACCAACAAGCTTCTTTTAGCGGTGGGGGACAAGAGGGTCCTCGACCATATCTTATCTAAACTCAGACCAATCCCCACAATCGTCGTGTTTGGACACAGACCAGAGGACATCAAAGAACTCGCTGAGAGCCTCGGAGCCAAAACGATTCACAACCCTAATCACGAGCATGGGATGACCACAAGCTTCCAGGCTGGACTAAGAGCCCTCGGACCCAATGTTGACGCGGTTTTCATGGTACTCAGCGACACCTTCGGGTTCAAACACGGGCTTCTCGATAGAATGGTGGAAAAAATGAAAGCAGAGCCTGACGCACAAATCGTGAGCCCAGTCCATGAAGGAAAGCGAGGTCACCCCGTGCTTATCAGTATGTCACTGTTCGAGGAGTTTCTTGCATTAGGAAAAGATGGCATCATGAAGAGTGTTATAAACAGGCATGAGAGGCACCACCGTTACGTCGAAGGTGACATATGGTGTGTACTCGACATGGATACACCTGAAGACTACGAGAAAGTAAAGAAGAGGTGGGAGACTACCCGCGTTTCTGCTGGATAAGCTCAGCCACAATGCTGACACCTATCTCCTCAGGGGTCTCAGCGCTTATGTCAAGCCCAATTGGGCCCTTAATCGCGTCAACGTTCTCAGAGTCATAGCCCTCTTTCTTAAGCTGCTTCTTGTGCTCCTTTGCTTTGTTTCCGCTACCCAGTAATCCAATGTAGGCTGGGTTTGCATTGACCGCGTACCGTAGCCCTGCTAACTCGAAACTGGTCTCACCGTGGAGCATAGCAACATAGTCACTGGGCCTGATCTCCACTTGTTTGAGGCTCTCAGGGTACTTATCGTTGATAACGGTCATATCTGGGAAGTGCTCTTGTTTGGCTGTCTCGGCGTCGTCTATCACGATTACCTCAAAGTTGCACTCCTTGGCATACCTTGCAACGGCTTGGGCTATCCAGCCGCTTCCCATTATCACGAGTCTCGGATCCGGTTTCACTAAGTCCATGAATATCTTCACCTCTCCACCACACTTACTGTCCACTGGGATCATTCCTTCTCGGGCAGGAACCCCCATGGCGAAGTGATATGTTCGCGGTCTTCCGTCCTCTATCACCTCAAGGGCTTTATTGATGAGCAGCCGCTCCATGCCTCCACCGCCGATTGTCCCTGTGGCTTTCCCTTCCTGTGTGATCAGCATCTTGGCTCCCGGTTCACGTGGCCCTGAACCCTCCTTCCAGATGAGAGTGCATAATACAGCTACTTTCCCCTGTGCAAGTGTCTCACTCAGTTTTGTTATGATCTCTTGCTCACTCAGGTGTAATACGCTCCGCTGCGTCCAGTACTGCTTCGATTATCTTTGTGAAGCCAGTGCATCGACAAATATTGCCCTCGATGCCCTTCTTCACCTGATAAGCTGAGGGATGAAGGTTGTCTCTAAGGAGAGCATAGCTACTGATGAGCATCCCTGGGGTACAGAAGCCACACTGGATTGCGCCGTTCTCGATGAAAGCCTCCCTCAAGTCAATCATCAATGAGTTCTTCTCCAAGCCTTCCAAAGTCGTGACGTGGCATCCCTCCACCTGTGGCGCCAAAAGGAGACAGCTTGTGACAGGTGAGCCGTCAA
Source organism: Candidatus Bathyarchaeota archaeon (assembly GCA_026014815.1). GTDB lineage: Archaea > Thermoproteota > Bathyarchaeia > TCS64 > TCS64 > RBG-16-57-9. The sequence continues at coordinate 2,197 of JAOZHP010000103.1, read as the reverse complement.
GTAGCAGTGTGCATGCACCGCATTCCCCTAACTCGCAGCCTTTCTTGACGCTGTTGATGCCGAGTTCTTCTCTGAGCATGTCAACGAGGCTCATGTTGGGCTCCACTTCCACGGATACTGGTTCACCGTTTAAATCGAAGTTAACTATCATCTTTTTCACCTCACTCGCTCCAGCGCTGCCTCAAGCGCTCTCCTCAATAGTACCTCACACATATCTTTCCGGTACTCAGCTGTTCCACGCACATCAGTTATCGGATGAACGTGATTCCTAGCTGCAAGACACGCCTCGGCGATGATGCTAGCTGTTAGAGTCTTGTCTTCAAGCATATCCTCTACTTCAGAGGCTCTTATCGGTGTCATAGCCACTGAGCCGAACGCAACCCTCGCGTCGACGCATCTTTCACCCTCCATCTCGACGTAGGCAGCTGCGCTCACCACGCTGAGCGTGAACGCCTTCCTCCTTCCGATCCTTTTGAAGGCGGAAGCAGAGTTAACAGGGGGAGTTGGGAACCTGATCTCGGTTAATAACTCGTTTTGCTCCAAGCAGTTTAGCTTGGGACCGGTGAATAACGCTGTGAGGGGTATGATCCTTTCCTCGTCGATTGACCTGATAACTACCTCTGCGTCATGGACGAGTAACGGTGGCGCTGAGTCAGCTGCAGGGGAGGCGTTAATCAGGTTACCTGTTATTGTACCCCTGTTCCTGATCTGGGGGCTCCCTATCATCGTCATGGCATCCAGCAATGCCTGAGATTTTTTCACTGCATCGCTGGCTGCTATCTGGTTGTGAGTCGCTGTCGCTCCTATGCATATGAGGCCGTTGTCCTCGCGTACATAGTTGAGTTCCGCGACGTTGTTCAGGTCCACTACGTGATCTGGGCTGAACACCCCTTCCTTCATCTGTGGGATGAGGTCTGTGCCTCCGATGATTGGCTTGACGTTCTCCAGTGTCCCCATGAGTTCGATGGCTCCTTCAAGTGTCTTAGGGGCATGGTACTGGAAACTTGGTGTGGGTCTCATTGTCTCGCCTCCTTCAATGCTTTATGCATATCCCATGGCCTGATGGGGATGGTGTTGAACCTGAGACCCGTGGCATGATTGATGGCGTTGGCAATGGTGGGCACGATGCTGATGATGGCTGGCTCACCCACTCCCTTCGCTCCGAATACGCCGTGCTTGTATGGTTTCTCCACAATGATGCAAGGCTCGATCTCGGGGGTGTCCATGCTGCTTGGCACAACGTAGTCAGTGAAGTTGGTGTTGATGACCATACCGTCCTGTAGCTCCATGTTCTCCATGAGGGCGAAACCCATTCCTTGGCTGATGGCTCCCTCGATCTGTCCTTCCACCATCATCGGGTCGATTGCTTTACCACAGTCCATAGCTGGCCATACCTTGAGCAGCGTGGTTTCCCCTGTCTCAATGTCCACCTCTACCTCCGCTACGGTAGCCGCGAAGGTGTAGACGCTGTAGTTTACTCCGAGCCCGGTCTTGGGGTCGAAGAACCGTTTAGGGGCCTTGAAGTACCCGATTGCGCCTGGATCGTAGCCTCTGACGTACATTTCCTCGGCTAGCTCCTTGATCTTGATGCTGGTGCTTGGGTCTTTCTTGTCGTAGGCTTGGCCGTTGGCTAGCTCGATCCTATCACTTGGTATTTCGAATAACTCCACTGCACAAGCCACCATGTTTTCACGTAGTTTGAGAGCTGCCTTGGCTGCGGCTGTGCCTCCCAGCATTAGTCCTCTGCTTCCATGGGTAGGCTTGGCGTTGAGCGTGGTATCTGTGTCAGGTAACTCGATCCTGATCTTTTCGGGGGGCACTCCTATTATCTCGGAGACGATCTTGACATGCCCGAAGGGGCTTCCTTGACCGATCTCTACGATTCCTGTCCGGTATGTGAGGCTACCGTCTTGGTTCATTAGGAGGCTTGCTGCGCTCCAGTCTGGCGTGCTTCGGCTGGTGCTTATACCGTGATAGGCTAATCCTACTCCGTAGCCTCTCACCTTGGTGCCGTCCCTGACTGGTTGACGATGTTTCACCCAGTCGGAGGCGTCCCTGACGCCTTTGAGACACTCCTCTATGCCTACGCTATGGTCCAGTATCTGATCGCAGACAGTTTTACTGCCAAGTTTAAGGACATTGTTGAGCCTGAACTCGATTGGGTCCATTCCTAACTCCACTGCTAGTTTATCCATCT
>JAOZHP010000102.1 GCA_026014815.1 Candidatus Bathyarchaeota archaeon | reverse complement strand
TGAATTGTTTAGGTAAAATACAGTTTCATAACCATCGCCAGTTCCTACGACTTCGGCCGTGACACGAGGTTTATCATAGCTTACCATCTCTATTATAAAGCGCTCAGAGATTACGTCTGTCATATTTATCACGGCTTCGGCGTAGTCCTCCGCGGTTATGGTCATGGCCCCCTGGGAGAAGGCCCAGATGGCGCCTCCGACGGCCATGACGACGGCGGATAATATTATCGCCGAGATTACGGCCGATAACGCCCTGCTTCTTGAAGTGCTTTTTTCACTCAATCTGGGTCACCATTTAACAGTTATAAAAAAGGGGTTGGGGAGAGCCTAGCTAAGTTTAATCAGCCTTATGTAGTCCATGCCGCTAGCGCTATGAAGTTTTATGTTGATAGTGGTTCCTGAGGAGTAAGTAACAGCTTCAACATCATTGATTGTGATAAAGACGGTTACTGCTACACCGCTTTCTATAATCATTTTTGCTGGCTCTGCTAGATCTGGATCTATCTGAAGGCAGACTATGTTCGTTTGATCTATTGGTTTATCGTTGATGAAGACTGAGGTCATGGTAGCCGTTGAAGTTCCCGAGTTCTTCAGTTCGAGGGTTATCAACCAACCAGCAAGAACCTCATCAACCGCCTCTTGCGTGATGACCTCGCCCTCGTCATATACACCATCTCCATCAGTATCCTCCCATTCAAGGGCAATAGCTGGCGAAGCAGCCACGTTTACTGCGTAGCCGCTCTGTATCTCGATTTTCTCGAAGCTGGTGTACTGGCCTGTGATGTTGCTCATCCAGTAGGAGACGGCGACGGCGACTGTGATGGTGACGGCGACGAGGATTACGGTTGCTATGACGGGGCTGACTGCTCTCCGCTTATTCGGTCTCATTAACTTTATCATCCTGACGATTAGGGTATCAAACCTAATAAAAACCGTTATGTAGGACTGAAACTAATCAGTCATACATATCGTTAATCGACTTTATCTGAAAACATCAGCATTCTGGGCTCGCGCGTGCGAGGTATGCGTCCCTAGGCAGGATCTCCCTGGCTTTAATGAAGTAGTCGATCACGTTAATGCCCTTCTCCGTGATCATGTATCGTTTCCTGGACTTTTCTGGGGCTATCCTCATTTCGAGTAGGCCTTGCTCCACTATGCTGGACAGCAGCCTCGAGGTTGGAATCCAAGACAGGTTGACGGCGTACATTATGCGGGTGGGCTTATCCTCCCCGCCCCTGACGGCTGCTAGAATCTCCAACATGATTTCAAACCTAGACCTGCGAATCGACATTGCCTTTCGATGCCTTTGAACCGATAAACATTTTATGGATATGTGAAGAATATCGTGGCTTCATAAAGTATAAGCGGGTCCTTGGACATTTCGGATACTCAACTGAGGTCGAATCTTTGTCTAGATTGGAGTTGTCTCTCTCTCCCGAGATCACGGATAGGCTTGATAAGGTAGTTGAACTCCTTGGCTACGGCAGCAGGAAGAAGCTGGTTCTCTTCGTCATCCACAGGTTCTTGGACCGATACTATATCCCAGAGATCGGGGCTTCCTGATAGGGCTCGCGCGAGACGGTTAGATGGTGCTATCCGAAGTATCTCTGGTTATCTTCTCGTAGAGCCCCGGGGCGTCCCTTTGGATCTTCTCCGCCTTCCGCCCCTCCTTTTGTCTCACGTATGTGCGACAGACGTTGTACGTATGTGTCAATCTTAGCCTGAGTTAGGCGTCACCCTTGACATGAAAAGGATAACGTATATTTAATCTACTCATAAATGTTAAATAGGGTGAGAAGATGGTTTTCAGATACGTATGAGTGGTTCATGAGATGGGCGAAGAGTCGAAGTACCAAACCGTTTCTGTTCCCAAGGAGATTCTTGAGGCCATAAAGGAGCTGATAGCGGAGCTCAAGTACTGGCCCAGCGTCACCAGCTTCGCCCGGGAGGCCCTCCTCGAGAAGATCAAACAGGAGAAGGCGGTCCTAAAAGAGATCAGGAAAGCCAGAGGCGAGGAGGTCGAATAGATGAAGGCGTCTGACCTACCCCTGGGCAAGAGGATCAGGTTCCGCATCTTCGGGAGAGTCTACTTGGAGCACAGGCAGCATGAGGGTTGGAGCGGGTCTAACCCCTTCTACCTCGTGAACTGCCCAGAACATGGGCCCTACGAGGACTACCCGCACGGCTACAGAGAAGAGCTTCGATGCCCAAAATGCGAGGATAAGCCATGTGACCGTAATCGCGTGGTCGGGAGCCAACCCCGGAGGCAGGATATGGCTGCCTGAAAGAGAGCAAAGGAGAAGGAAAAGAAATTGAAGTTAAGAGAGAAGACGACGGCAACCCTGCTGATAGCGATATTTCTAATGACTATGCTAAGTGTAGTCCCGGTAATGGCAGTTGGTCCAGCGGGTAAAGGCAAGGGCTTCAATGATCATGGTTACAACTACAGAGCGAAGCTATTCAACGGACCTTTTGATGGCGCAGACAGAGTCTGGGATGGAATGTATGGTGGTTCTGATACC
>JAOZHP010000101.1 GCA_026014815.1 Candidatus Bathyarchaeota archaeon | reverse complement strand
GGCTGGGAGTGAGGGCACTTGTCATCGAGGGACAACCTGAGAAGGGCAAGTTTTGGCTGGTTAAGGTGGATAAGGACGGTGTATCCTTCGAGTCTGCTGATGATTATCTAGGCAAAGGACTGCACGAGGCGTATCCTCTCGCATTCAAAAAATACGGGAAAAAGGTAGGGATAGCGGGTGTAGGCGTTGCTGGCGAGATGATGATGACCAACGCAGGCATTTGCTTCAATGACATCGACAATCGGCCTAGCAGGTACGCTGGCAGAGGAGGCCTGGGAGCCGTCATGGGAAGTAAAGGCGTTAAATTCATCGTTCTCGATGACAAGGGCACACAGCCAGTCAAGCCCAAGGACAACAACGTGTTCAACAAGGGAAGGAAGAAGATCACTGACGCATTGACAACTCACGACCTGACCAAGCCCGGTGGATCTCTCAATACTTACGGTACTGCTGTGCTTGTCAACGTAATCAACGAGATAGGTGGACTGCCCACAAGAAACTTCCGTGAAGGAAGATTCGAGGGAGCTGCATCTATATCGGGTGAAGCTATCGCTGAAGCATGCAAGACCAGAGGCGGTGTAGGGATGATGGGTCATCCTTGCCACCCAGGCTGTATCATCCAGTGCAGTAACGTTTACCCCAAAGAAGACGGCACTGAGCACGTCTCGTGCATCGAGTACGAGTCTACATGGGCTTTCGGCGCTAACTGTGGGATCGATAACTTGGATGACATCGCTGAGATGATCTGGCAGTGTAACGACTATGGCTTGGACACCATCGAAGGCGGAGGAGCCATGGCAGTAGCCATGGAAGGAGGACTAGCGAGTTTCGGTGACGGAAAGAAGGCCATCGAGTTAATGAAGGAGATCAAGAAGGGATCTGTGCTTGGACGTGCTCTTGGATGCGGCGCTGAGACTATCGGCAAGGTGCTTGGCGTCCGCAGGATACCTGCTGTAAAGGGCCAGAACATGCCCGCCTACGAGCCTAGAGCAATCAAGGGAATAGGAGTAACATACGCTACGTCGCCCATGGGCGCTGATCATACTGCCGGCTACACCATCGCCCCCGAGGTGCTAGGTGTTGGCGGTAAACTTGACCCACTGGACGTTGACAAGAGCGGTGTAGCCAGAGGATTGCAGGAGGCTACGGCCTTCATCGATGCCTCGGGATACTGTCTCTTCATAGCTTTCGCTGTACTTGATATCGCTGAGGGTCTGGAGGGCGCCGTGGAGACCTGTAACGGTGTTCTAGGAACCAGCTGGACCGTGGACGACGTGGGAAGGATTGGGCGAGAGGTCATCGATATAGAGCGGGCCTTCAATCTAGCTGCTGGCTTCACCAACGCTGATGATAGGCTTCCCGAGTTCATGAAATATGAGAAGCTGCCGCCGCACAACACTGTCTTCGATGTATCTGATGAAGAGCTTGACAAGGTTCATGAATAAACAATTATTCATCTTTTCACCTTTTTTTATGTGAGTGCCATGATAGAGATTCATCTTTATGGGAAGTTGAGACGTTTCTCGGAGCAAAAATCTCCTCTGCAAGAGTCCGTCGTTTTCTTTGATATTCATGACGGCGATTCCATTCGTAGCGTCGTGGAGCGGATTGGTATTTCCTTGGATGAGTTGGGGAGTAACATATTTCTCAACGGTGAGTACTCGGGGTTGGAAAGACCGGTAAAGGATGGAGACAGGTTAGGGTTATTCCCTAATGATATGCAGCTCCTGTATCGCTGGTATTTCAACAAGGTGGATGAGGGTTGATTGAGATCGAGGTACGGCTTTTCGGGGAGCTGAGGACTTACCTAGAAGGATTGGAGATAGGTGAGAGTCATGCTCTGAGATGTGAGGAGGGATCAACTGTGAAAGATATTCTGAGTCGGCTTGGAATCCCTGTGAATGACGCAAAGATCATCCTTGTTAATGGAAGAGCAAAAGATGTTGATGATGGGCTCTATCATGGTGACCGTTTAACTATTTTTCCAGCCGTCGCGGGTGGATGAACACCTCTACTGGATGTGTTCTTAGTTTAGTTTTCTCGGGTTCATTGGGATACCCCGAGGATGTACATCATGCTTAGAGCGTAGACCTTGGTGGTTGCTATGAGGTCATCGATCTTGATGCGCTCGTTTGCTCCGTGAATGCCTTCTCCACCGATGCCGTAGCTGGCGAAGGGTTTGCCGTGGCGCTTCACGAACCAGCCGTGGTCGCTGCTGTGGCTTCCCCCGACGGGCTTAGGCTTGTATCCGATAACCTGTTCAGCGGCTTTCTGTATTCCCATTACGAGGGGTGAGTCTGCTGGGGCTACGCTGACTAGGTTTCCGGGCTGGACCTTGTACTCCAAGTCTAGGGCTGGGTTGGCTGCCTTGGCTCGGGCGATGACTTCAGCGTACTCATTGTCTATCTGTTCCTCAGTCTCTCCGGGAGTGTATCTGCGGTCTACGTAAATCTCGCAAGCGTCAGGTACGTTGTTGTTGGCGACGTAGCCATGGACCTTGTT
>JAOZHP010000100.1 GCA_026014815.1 Candidatus Bathyarchaeota archaeon | reverse complement strand
CTAATTATGATAATAATCAGTATTCCGCTACATCAAAGCTTGGCTCACCCATAAAACCAGTGGCAAGCATGCTAGAGCGTTCCCTTGGATAGGTCTCAAGAATTATCTTTCACAGTTTAAACCAGTGAACAATAAGAACCCTGAATGACCATTCATGAACCACTAGTTTTGAATGATAAACCTCGAACTATTCTCAACGAGCTGGTGGCTGGCTGAAATAGTCGAGGGGGCGCTGCCCTGTCATCTTGGATTCCTTGATGAGAAAGTCCCTCATCTCATCTGCGTTGGTGAATATCCGTGTCGCGTACCACTCGAAGAAGGGGCTCGGCTCGTATGGGTAGTAGGCGTAGACGAGTTTCGCTAGTGCCTTGGCGTAAACCATCTCACACATGACGCCTGCGCTGATGCTTTTCCTTGGGTGGTAGACCACCACCATATCGGTGTTCTCGATTATCTTGTAGTCGCTGTCGATGATCTGGAACCTGAGGTTTTTGATGGCGGTCTCTACTTCCCGGATGTCGAACTCGGCCTCCATGGGGCCATCCCTGTAGGTCATGCGGAATGTGAATGTGTCAGGTAGCTCTTGGTCGGCGTCGATGGTCTCGTTGACTGCGTCTCTCCACTGCTCCACTATGTCCCAGTCCTTGATGAGGTATGGGTCATAGAGGACGTAGTACTCGCTGAGGCTGTCAAGGAACTTGTCGATCTTCTTGAAAAAGTCAGGTCCCTCACCGGTGATGGGGTGGCTCAGATAGACTGTCTCCTTGCTGGGCTTGTAGATGAGGTCTCTGAGGAGTTCCGGGCCGTTTTCATAGGCCACTAGCTGTGTGTTACGTTTCGGCGTGAAGGACTCGGCGAGCCGGTAGACGCCGTTTACTTCCTCGCGTCTCCAGTTCGCGATCTCGCCTAGGGTGTATTTGTGGTCCTGCCACTGTATGTCCTCAGAGAGGCGGTCTCTGACGCGTACTATGTCGTCGAATATGAGTATGAACATGTCAGGGTTGAGGAGATGCACGTCCTCCTCTGTGAGTCCCTGGAACCTGTTGCCCTTCCACTCGAAGTGAACAGAGGTGCTGATGATGTGTACTCCGCCGTCGCTGTTGATCATGTTGTTGATCTTTTCCAGCGCTTTGAGGCGGTAGGTCTCCATCTTCTCGGGTTGGCTGTCGTAAAAGTCCAGAATGTTTATCTTGGTGAGGTTGGTGTTCTCAAGCTTGGCCTCCTCGACGATGTACTCGAAGAGGTGGTGGTACCCGAAGCTAGCGATCTCTTTTAGTTCGCTGAGTATGTTGTCTCTGCCGTTTCCTGGTGGCCCGTTGCAGATGATGACCCGTTTTTGAATTGACATAGATATGATTCAGAGTGCAAACTCATAAAAGTATAGTATAATTTGACTCAAACATGCAATACGTCACCGCTGAGAAAATGGTGAAAGCCTCTCAGATAACCATAGTTTTTCCAAATATATTGGATAATAAAAAAAGTGGGGGCTAGACGTCCCCATTCTGCTCGATCTTGGTGTCCTCGTAAGGCGCGGCCACGCGGCGATAGAACTCCATCTTGATGCATTCGAGGACGCCTACGGCCTTGTTGATGTGGTAGTACCTGAGGGGATAAATCCCCTTGATGATCCTAGTGACCACATAGTTCAGGTGTCCATCGATGCTCTCCGGCGGCTTCTCCTTGAGCAGAGTGATTAACTGATCCAGCACGGCCTCGTACTGGGGTCTATCTTCCTGAGCGATATACGGCATAATCTGACCTCACAGATGTCTCGATGGCTGAGGGTAAATGGTTTACCCTTCACTCATCTCGTACCGGAGGATTCTCTCCCCCTCCTCATCATAGACGAAGGAACCCGTGAAACGTTTCCCTTCAAGGAGAACAGGAAGCCAATGTGTGTCGTCCTCCCACATCTCACTGTATGGTATCTCGTCGAGGCTGAACCACTTGAGTTCACCCTCCTCGCTTGCCTTGACTTCCCCCGAGTAAGAGTTGGTCAGGAAGATGTGTACAACCCAGTCAGGCTCAGGCTTCTCACCGAAAAAGAACTCTACAATCCCCCGCTCTGATAGATCCGAGACTGTGAGGCCTGTCTCCTCCTGCACCTCACGGATCACGCCGTCACGCGGTGTCTCGCCGGGCTTGAGTTTGCCGCCTGGACCGTTCCACTTGCCTTCCCCGAACCTCCCCGAGGATTTCCTTTGGAGTAGAAGTTTGCCGTCTACAATTATCTCGCAGAGAGTGGCCCTGATACCCATGGAGGGTAATATCCACTCATAGTGATGAGATTTCCCCTTTTCCACGTTAATATTTCACGATCTTATAATCTTTTTATCCGTATGTTTATCTCGACCCGAATCTAATCGATCTTATGAGCATTTCAAGAAAGACATTGTATTCCATTTCTCTCGGTGCTAGTCTGATTGGTGTTTTCCTGCTTTTGACTGAGAATTTTGGTGTTTGGCAGGATCGGAGTAGTTTCTTCGGTGTTGTGGAGGGTTACGTTTGGATTGGCTCTGAGAAGGCTTTTCCTTGGGCTCAAATCGGTATTGTGGCGCTAGCTGGGTGTTTGCTGTATGTCTCATATGTCTCTTTTATGGGGATTCAGGGAACGGAGGCCGTGTCTCATAGCCTTTTTCAGCGGGGTTACCGTGTGGTCATGGCTGAGCTGGGTTTAACGGTTGTGTTTACGCTGGCTTTTGTCTTGTTTGTGATGGACTCGGACTGGTGGTGGCTCGACACGGGGTTCTACGGCGCCTTGATAGCTGGATTAGTGGATCTCTGGGTTTACAGGCAGCTGGTGTAGCCTGTCAACATGTTTTATTTATCGCCACAACGTACTCCGTTGTATGGGTACCTGTGAGCTGTGTAACAAGTCCGGGGACGGGTTGAGTCTACGTCAAGCTGATCACAAGGAGTATGGACGGAAATGGGTATGCGGTGACTGCTGGACCATACTTTATGATAAGAACAGTATGATCCCGGGTACAACTGGTGGTGGCGGGGCGTTCAGTTGCCCCGGTGGCTGCCGAGGCTGTAAAGTATAGTAGTAAGTTTACCTTTTTCCCGGTATTTCAGTTATTGAGTTTCAGGTAATAGTTGTTGTTCATTAGTATGTCCAAAGATATAGTATGAGATTCAGTTAAACCCAATATAATTATGGATTTAAGAAGTGGAACGCTCAAATAGTTTTTAGTTTAATGGACTGAGAAATATGTTCCCCAGATGAGTTCAATTCTCGCCGGTCCCACCAACCTCTTCACCAGTGAATTTTAACAGTGATAATTGTTGCTGGACAGTGTACAGGAACCAGTACAATAGGTACTAGGATGCATGATTAATATTGGGACCGCAGCTTCTGAGTGGAAAAACCACGATTCAACCTATTTTATACTCAAAATGAGTCCCTGAGAGGCATTGATAACGCCGAATAAAAACTATGGAGTATGCGTTAAAAGGAAGACAATTACGCGCGCATAGCGTTCACACTATCAAGTTCAGAGTTGTGTCTAGAGAAAAAAGGGACTGCGTACTTTAAGTGAGGGTTTTGAGTTTCATGAATGCATCCACATAGTCCTTGACTGTTACGCCGGGACTCTCTACAGTGTTCTCGTCATAGAACTTGGTTATCTTATCGGTTAACTCTTTTTTATCAAGCATCGATCCGATGAGGCACTGCTCTAGCTGAACAACAGCCTCCTTAGGAACAACGAAAAGGTCACCGGTAATGCGAAGATCGATTATCTCTTCACCTTGAACCTCGGCTCTAAGTCTTAACAGCTTCCCTGCCTTGTGATCTACTTCAACTACCTTGACCTCGTGAGCTATCTTTACGGCGCGACCTGGTTTGTACAGGGGTGAATCCATGTAGAGCCAGTCTCTGCTTTTATGTTTGGGCAAAGTTTCATTTCTGTAAATATTGTACTCGGCCTCGGTTGGTGATTCTTTGATTATTTCAACTCCAAGCTGCTCACTGAACTCTTTAACATAAACCTCTTTGATACTGGATGGAGATGGGGTGGACCCTAACTCCTTTCTCAGACTGCTTACCCATTGTTCCATGCTTGAAGCCATCTTGTCTCTGAACTTGGCGTCTGGTACCTTTAGAACACGAGCCATCTGCATATAATTGAGGTCCATGATGAAGTTACCCACAAGAATAGACGCGGTTTCATGGACTCCGGCTCCGTTCCCACTTATCTTTCTGTTTTCTACCACTACATCGTTGAGGGGTTTGAACTCCGCTGGGACTCCAAGTATTCGATAACTAGCTACGGTTACGTTGAGAAGTTTCTCAAATAAGCTGTCTACTTTTGTTGGTAATGCTTGACTGTTTTTGAAGATAATTTGGTAGAATACTTGATCACTGTTTAGATATGTGGCTCCACCGCCTTGGCTTCTTCTTATTACCGGGAGCCCTGTTTTTTTGATATAGTCCAAGTCAATTTCTTTTTCCAAGTCTTGATGGTACCCGATGCAGGCGTATGGACTGTCAGGTTGAACCAGCACGAGTGTGTTTGGACTTATGTCTCTATGGACTGCTTCGGCGACTGCCTCGTAGAATGTTTGAGCCATGTAAGGGTCTGCTTTTCCAAGATCAATTAAGCGCCATTGCTCCAAGGTATCTCACTTCCTGTTCTCTCTGGAACTTGGATATATTTGCATTGATCACGTGTGAGCATATTTAGTTGAGTCGGGTGATCTACATACTCCTTGCGCGCGCGGTAGACGTTTGAAGCTACAACGTTTTTCTGAACGCAAATGGTACAGATAATGCGTTGAAATCAGCTTTAACTTGGGATTCGAAGTTTTTTGATATGCGCGCCCGACGGGAACGAGTTCGTGACCTTAACACTACGCTGCAGTTGCGGTTATTGATAGAATAGGAGGGTGCTGGCTTAGCCGTCATGCGGATCAGTCAGGGGTTACCACAGGTTGAATGTGCTAGTTCGAAACTGATATTACCTGCACTTCACTGAGATTCAATGATGAATCTTATAGAATATATCGATCCAGTAATCCGACTGATGATAGCCGCTGCCCTAGGCTCAGTGATAGGCTACGAGAGGGAGAGCCATAATAAGCCCGCGGGTCTCAGGACGCATGTCCTTGTATGTCTGGCATCCTGTCTTGTGACACTGGTTTCTATTATGGAATTCCCTGAGGACCCCGTTCGATTACTGGCCCAGATCATTCCCGGCATCGGCTTCATAGGCGCGGGGTCTATCATCGCCAGCGGAGAGAGGGTCACGGGGATAACCACCGCGACGGGGATATTCATTACTGCGGCCATTGGGATAGCAGTTGGAACTGGAAACTATATCTTGGCAATAGTATCCGTTTGTATAGCCAGCATAATACTTTACAGCGCATTCCAGCTTTTCAGAACCGGAGAGGATTAACTTTCCAGGATAATGTCTTAATGTGACGAAACAAGGTCTAGGTATGCGTGATCCTGTCTCTAGTCACAGATCTCCCGTAAGTTCTCATCGTTCCAGAGCCTGCGGTAAAGCTCCTGATCGCGGGGGATCTGTCGGAGTCTTTTCACGATGAGGGCTTTGAAGGCGTCTATTTTTGGTGGTTTTTCTGGTCCGGTGTCATAGTATGACTGTGAGATGGTTTTCTCTATGTTGTCCAGGTCGAGCATTGAGAGGATGGATGTTGCATCCTCATGTTTTTCCATTTTCAGTTAATGGTAAACATCTGTTGCATGTAGGTGTTAACCCCGAGAATTTAGCAACACGCTGGCGCGCATCTTTCAATACTCGGAATGTTTAGTAAGGGGGTTTGAGGAATCTATGTGATCTGTTGTGGCTGAAACACGAGACCTTGAAATAGTAATACAAAACGTGGTAGCCTCCGCAACCCTCGACCAGAAATTCAACCTACTAGACATAGTAAAAACCTTCAGAAACGTCGAGTACAACCCCAAACGGTTCCCCGGCCTCGTATTCAGGCTCAAACGACCTAAAACAGCCACCCTCATCTTCAGCTCAGGCAAAATGGTGTGCACAGGAGCAAAATCCGAGAAACTCGCCAGATCCGCCGTAAATAAAGTCGTCAGGGAACTTAAAAACAATGGCATCATCATTCTAGGAAAACCCACGATAGTAATCCAGAACATGGTTGCCTCGGCCAACCTCCATAACAAGGTTGACCTGGAGACCGCTGCCGACGTGCTGGATAATGTGATGTATGAACCCGAACAGTTCCCCGGTTTGATCTACAGGATGAGTGACCCCAAGACAGTCCTGCTTGTATTCACTACAGGTAAGATTGTATGTACCGGGGGTAAGAGCGAGAAGATCGTCCACGAATCCGTACACAAACTATACGAAATATTAGACGACTACGACTTATTCTACAAGTAAACTGATTATTCTTCATACGCGAATTGCATTATGTATAACATATCAATTGATCCGGATTTTGCGTGTGTGCACAAAATAAGGTTTCCTTGATTAAAATTATGAATAAAGAGGGGATTGCGGGTGATATATCACCACTGTGGGATTGTTTCAACTCTCACCGGTCCTTACGGTGAATTGTGGATAAAATTATGGATAGGTAAGAACCTGTCGTAATCTTTTAGGTATTTTGAGCTGTGTTGTATGTTCTACGATATCGCGTTCATTATGTGTTTTATCACGCCGTTGATCTCGTTGTGGTCTATCCAACGAGTTATCAACGATATGTCATGCTCTGGGTCACACCACACATAGTTACCGCCTGCTCCTATCCCGCTATAACTGGTCTCTGGGCCACTGCTCCACCTCTCAGGGTTCATCCACCACATGTATCCATACACCGGGTTCACGTCACCCTTACTGGTAGCCATCTTGATGTATTCCTCGCTGAGAAGCTGATTCTCTCCCCACCTGCCCTTGTTGAGCCATAGATACCCGAAGCGTGCTTGATCAATACTGTTGATCCACATGCCGCCTCCCCAGTGTCCTCCTCCACTTACAGACTGCACCCTGACTCCGTCTAGTTCTATCCAACTGTTCCGGTATCCATGCCATCTCCAGGTACTTGACGCCTCGATTGGGTCCATGATGAGTTTTTTCAGGACTTGTGGCAAGGGTTTTCTCCAGACGTGCAGTAGGGCGAGGGCTGTGGCGTTTACTCTTGTGTCGTTGTACTCATAGACGGTTCCTGGTTCCTCTGGGTCTCGTGCCATTCCCTCGGGAGGTGCTGCCCGGTAGTTCTTACCCCAGAGTGAGCCGTCCCACTCGTTGGTTTGTTGAAGCATGTGGTGCCATGTGATCTTTCTGTTGTGAGGACTATCGAACTCTCCCGTTGTGACGTATTTGTGGACTGGGTCATGGATGTCCTTGATCAAGCCGCGGTCAAGTGCCAGCCCAGCGCATGTACTGAGGTAGCTCTTGCTTACGCTGAAGGTCATGTCGACTCTTTTCGTGTCGCCCCACTCGGCGACGATGTAACCGTTCTTGATGATGAAGCCATTTGGACCAGCACGGGGCTTGGTTGGCCCAAGCACCTCACCGTCATCCCACGTCTTGTTGTTATTATTTCCCCTAATGTGATGCAGCAGGTTCACAGGGAACCCGGTTTCATGGGTTTTCGCCCACTCAACCGCTTTCTCGATCTCATCCGGATCTAGACCCAGCTCTTTGGGAGTTTTTCTCTCCCAGCTCCAGCGTGATGGATAATATTTCATCAAATTTTCTCCTGAGTATTTTTACTACTGATCCATGTGGACAGATTGTTACTCAGCATTGAATAATGATACAGTGAATTGTGGATAAAATTATGGATTAAGTAGCTCAGGATATAATCAACAATTTGGTTTAACCCCATAAAATTATGGATAAATATGAATGGACGACTGTCGTCCTATTCATAATCCCTATAACTAACTACAATGCATTAAGGGCGAGGAAGGGGTTTTGGGGTATTAATCCCCGTTTTTTCCCCTACCCTCACTATAAAGCAGTGGCAGAGAACACATTCAAATAGCGTCGAATGCCCTGAGCACGATGTATTGTGGATAAAATATTCGATGTAAGGATATAATCAGTGATTTGGTTAAACCCCATAAAATTATGGATAAAATAACCTGATTTCATGTCGCTAAACTGGATATTATGGTAGGTTCATGTACTAATATATGCTAGCAAATCCATTATCGCATATCTAATTTTTATTGTTCTCTTGAACGACGTCTTTAAGCCGGTAGGCAAACAACACGGCTACGAAACATATTGTTCCAGCTACCAGAAAAGGAGCGGTCTGATAGTAGTTGACGTAGAAGAAGCTGGCAATTATTGGGCCAATCGTCTGCCCGAGCCTGTTTCCCGTGGTGTTTACACCGAAAGCCGCGCCGACCAATCTGTCTGGGACCACGCCAGATAGTAACGTTAGTGTAGCCGGCCATGTCATGGACCAGAGCCCGAAGGCTACTGAGTTCAGTATCAGCATTATCCTCCAGTCGCTGATAAAGTGCCACGAGGCGAACAGGAAAGGTATTAGGACGATCATTGACAGGACTGTGCGTTTTAGGCCGATCCTGTCGGCGAGGGCTCCACTGGGCATCTGTGTCACTAGCATTATGAAGCTCTGTACCGTGAAGAAGAGGGCTATCTGTGAAGCGGTTAACGCGAACCTTGACTCCAAGTAGAGAGGAAGGATCAGATTGACGCCACCAAGGGCCGTCGTCATGAGGGTCCCATAGATAAAGAAAGTCGTTAAAACCGGTAGAATATCTCTGCCCAGGAGTTCTCTGAACCCGTCCATGCTTGACTGGGTTTCCATGTTTTCCTGTCGCTGGATCTTGAATCCAGCTATTATGCTGAGGGCGTTCACCGCTGCTCCTACTATAAAGACCTGGTTCCATCCAGTTGTCTCGATGAGGTAGCCGCTGATTACTGGGCTCACTACGCCCGCTATGGGCCAAGAGGTGTTCATTACCCCGAACACGGATGCTCTTGTCTCAGGGTCAGAGTTCGCGGTTATCATGGCCATTCTAGCGGGTATGAATAACGCCCATGAAGCGCTATAAAGAGCGAACACAGGGATAACCTGCTGCCAAGTCGATGTGTAGGTTAACAGGAAAATGGATACCATGCTTACAACACCGCTTCCAAGGAGAAGCACCCTTCTCCCTATCTTGTCAATCAGCAATCCACTTGGCAGCATCAAAGCCGTGGACACTAGACCGCCGATGCTTATGACCACGGCGTTCTCAGCCGCTGACGCCCCCATGTTTGCTAAAAACAGCGGAAAAAGAGGGGTGATGAGCTGAACCGAGAACCCGAACGCCAAGTTGAGTATAAACAAATAACGCAGGTTACGGTTCAACGCACCGAACATAACCCATAGGACCTACCGTGTTTATTTAAGGATACGCGAGAACCGGTTCAAGAAATAAAGTCACACACATAAAAAATCATTGATTGGGTTAACCCCATAAAATTATGGATTGAAGATGTGTTTACGGTGATTCTATTTTCCTTAGGAAAGAGTCTAATGTTGTAAGATACTTTTCAGGTTCCTCAAGATGAGGCATATGAGAACTGTTCTCAAACATCACCCACTCAGAGCCTTTGATCCCATCATTAAGCGTCTTATTAATAGCAGGAGTAGATTCATCATAACGACCAGACAAAATCAATGTAGGAACATCAATCTCCTTCAACCTCTTTACTATATTCCACTCCCTCAAGGTTCCAGTCACATTGAACTCATTGGGACCCCACATCGTATTATATACCTGAGGATACATCATGAATTTCTCAAAAGTCTTATTCAGTACGTCAGGCCACACTGGTAACCGACACATGTGGCGACGATAAAACTCCATGCCGGCTTCCTCATACTCGGGATCATCTATGGTTCCCTCTGCTTCATGTTTGTCAAGAATAGCCTGAGTTTCCTTCGGTAGCTCTGATCGAAGACGATTTGCTTCCGAAACCCACTGGGACATGTCAGCAAGAGAATCGGCTAAAATCAAGCTTTCAACACCATTTGGCTTGGTTAACGTATATTCCAGTGCCAACTGACCTCCCCAAGATTGTCCTAATATATGTACTCTGTCTAATCCCAAGGCTTTTCGAATTACTCCCAGTTCCTCGACATATAGTTCAACAGTCCACATTTCTGGTTTGTCAGGGTGATCTGAGTTTCCTGCTCCTAGTTGATCGTAGAATATTACTCTTCTTCCTTGTTCTGAAAGTTTTCCGATTGGTATGAGGTAATCATGTGCTGCACCTGGACCACCATGAAGGCAAAGCAATGGATATCGATTCTGCTTTTCTTCTTCTCCAATTATTCCGTACCAAGTCTTGTATCCGTTGAATGGTATGTATCCTTCTTCTGAAAATAAAGACATCATAATACTATTTACGGTGAATTGTGGATAAAATATTCGATGTTGGATCTGTGTTATTTCATGTAATGTGGTGAATCATAGCCAGCAGATGTTCTTGTTACTTTATGTGCTTCCTTTTTATCTACATCAAGAATCTCAATATAAGATTCAGTTCCAGCAGCAATATTTGCTGAGTGGTATAATGAGACCCTCGATGGCACTATTTCAAGCAAACCCATATTTGGACGCTGAAAATGTATCTTTTTACTTCTTTCATAAAGATCTGGATACTGTTCCTTGTAAGCTTCAGTGAAAGAAGCATTCTCAGTATCAGATGGATGACCTCGGGCGATAGCACGTCCTTCTATCTGTAGATTTCCATACGCTATCGCTACGCTGGGGTTTTCAGTGACTTGTTTGTATTTTCTGGTATATTGTCCTGTTAAGCAGTAGAGGGTTAATCCATTAGAGATGCGTAAAATAGTTCTTGCTGTAACGGATTCTCCATCTGTTGTTGCTAATACGACTAGTTGATGTTTCTCTATCTCTTTGATAGCCTTCTGTTTAAGATCCTCATACGGTAACTTACTATGACTCATCTAATCTCACTTAAGATACACTTAGAGTGAAGTGAGGATAAAATATTCGATGAGGGATATAATCAACGATTTGGTTAACCCCATAAAATTATGGATAAAAAGGGTTTTTTGATATGAAACTCTGTGAGAACAAGTGCTTCTATCAAGTTTGATTAAGTTCAACTGGGTTCTTCCGCGTGGGCTTAAACCATATTCCAGTTTCAGTTATCTGTTCAGTATTGATAAACACGCTTCCCTTAAATAAGGTTGAAGATTGGGTAAGCTGGTGGCGTGTTTGCCCCAGATACATGTGAGTAACGAGGTGTATCGTCGGCTCTTGAAGAGATCGAAGACGCTAGGGTTGACTATAGAGGAGTTTATCGAGTGTCTTGTTCTAGGGCCTCATAGAGGAACCGGGTCACGTACCCGCTGAAGCTTGTGACTCCCTGTCGCAGTAGCTGTTCTCTGTTGGCCTCGTACTGGTGCATTAACTCGTTGTAGATCTCTTCTCGTACGGTTATTGATCTGAATCCTTTCCGGGGCAATGCTGGTCACTACTGTACGGTACATTGAGGTATATTTCTTTTATGATTACCTGAAAGATACTTCTCGGTGCCACTTTGTTCACTCTCTGTGCCCTACAGGACGACACTATACCTTTATTTATAACTGAAAGTACGGTACAGTGAGGAACATTGCCAAGGGTGGGATACAAAGGCATAACCGTTCCCGAACGAGTGAAAAAACGGTTAACCGAAATAGCCACACGGGAAAACAGGACAGTGCCAAGACAGATCGAGCACATGCTCGACAGGCTTTACCCAGAGCAACAGGAGTTGACGGGCCATGACTGAGACAGAAAGCCAGCTAGATCTGGGGCTGAACCATGGAAACCACGGGTCGCCGCGTAGCCGAGAGCAGGCGTTACTCAGGCTTCTAACACTGCAAGGGGTAGTTCTCGACGAGAGATCCATCTTAGCCAAGACCGCTGTCTGCCTGCTGTCTGAGGGGGAAACCTTCACGGTGCCGCAGCTGACTCGCAGCGCTGGTATACCCCGGACCAAGGGCTACGTCGCCATAAGACGGCTCCTGGAACATGGTCTGGTTGTTGAGTTGCCGAAAGTGCCGAGGCCCCCGGATTGGAGGAACTACTCCAAGGGCATGAGGAAACGGTTCTACGAGGAGAACGGCATACCGGGGAAGGGCGCGGAGCCCACCAGGTACAGATACACGCCGGTGAAGGCGTTACTGAAGGCGAGACGTGTGCTCAGGGACCGGATAAGGAAGATCGACGGAGAGGCGCTGTGCAGGATTCAGGGACTGCTGGAGGAGTTCAGTGAGGTTCAGGGGGCTCTCCTCGGGGGTTGACGCGTTGGAGGCGGGTCTAGTTTATCGAGGTGGCGTTTGATGACGGTCTCTATGTAGTTTGATCTGCTTCTGTTTTCTCTTTTTGCTTCCATCTCTATCATCATCAGTATTTTTGGGTCTAATGATATTGATATTTTCACGTTTCTCTGCTTCATCTATTGTACTGTAACGTTCACACCTTTTAATATCTAGTGTTATTTGTTACTGTACATTCTCACCCACATTTAAATAATTCTTTTCTCACCTGCATTTATAGTTACTTTCAAAAAGAGGTTGAAGCATCCATGAGTAACCCGCCCCTTGCCAAGAGCCACAAGCCCGAGAGGCTGGGTTGGAGGCGGCTGAGGCGCAGGGTGGGCGTGAAGCTACTCAGCGCGGCACGGAGGTTGGGCCGTGAGTAGCGTGCTCAGGAGGCTCCTCGGCGGGGTTCAGGTGCCTAAGGCCAAGTATGTGCGGGGCGCCACCAGGAGCACCATCTACGAGGGTATGAACCCGGATTACAGGTGGTTCAGGCAGGACGAGCTTGTGCGGAGATGCGTGGTCACCAACGCCTACTACTCCACGATGCACGGCTTCGAGACCATGGTAGATGCAGAGGATAAGGGGAAGCAGGGCTTCGTGAAGAAACGGGTGGACGCCGTCAACAAGGCGGTGAACCTCGACCTAGCACTGTTCACGGCCCAGGTGAAGCGGAGCATCTACGGCTCAGCGGGATTCGAGGTGGTGACGGATGGGGAGGGGCTGCCTCTCCGGCTGCTGAGCCTGGACAGCGCACGGCTGAAGCCTGACCTGGATGAGGACTGGCGCCTCACAGGGTACACGTACAGGGGCAGGAAGGGTTTCTATGCGCCGGAGGAGGTGCTGTACTTCACCAACCTGGGGCTTGAGGCGGATCATCTTGGGCTCAGCGACCTTGAGCCGCTGCGCTCAGTGTGCATGGCGAGGCATGAGGTGCTCAGGGAGAACTTCCCTGAGATAGCAAGGACCCTCTGGGCGCCGTACGTGATCCTCAAGGCTGACACGAGTGGGCTGCCGCTGGACGAGGCCGAGAAGACGGTGGAGCAGCTGGCCGAGGTGGCGAGAGCGGGCAAGAGCATCGCCATAAACGAGAGCGTGGAGGCACAGATGGTGCACCTGACGCCGGACATCAAGGGTTTGAACGAGTTACTGGGGAAACTTGAGGAGGCCATCATCGGCGCCCTCGGCACACCCAGGTTCCTGCTGGGGAGGCCCATCGTGAACAGAGCGACAGCTTACGCTGAGCTAGAGGCTTACGTTGAGGGCGTGGTAAGCAGCGTTCAGCGGTATCTCGGCCGGGAAGTGGAGCGCCAATGGTACGACAGGATCACCGGGGTTGTCACAGGTGGCAGCGAGGTCCGGGTGAAGCACATCTGGAACCCCGTGAGGGCCACAGATGTTAACATGCTGGCGGACACGGTGGCGAAGCTGTGGGGTAGCCACGGGATGGGGCCATTGGGTGGCCACCTAGGAAAAGCTTGGGAGCTTATGGGTTGGGACAGGGAGGAACTCGAGGATGCATGAGCTGAGGTTCCACGCCGGGGTGCACAGCGTCGAGGACCGGATCGCGGTCTTCTACCTCATGAACACCTCGGTGAACAGGAACAGGTGGACGGTCACAGGTGAGGCGCTTGAGCAGGCGCTTCCCACCATCATAGGGAAGCCCCTCGGCTGTGGCCCAGGGTACGTCACGGATCGTCACTACGTTGAGCGGCTGCATGTGGGGGTTTTCACTTCGACGAGGAAGCCGGATGGCTACGCGTTGGGTTCAGCGGAGATCAGTGATGATGAGGCGTGGAGACGGCTCACTGCGGGTGAGTGGGGGCCCATCAGCGTGGTAATCACCAGTTTCCTTGAACGGTGCAGTGTCTGCGGCGTGGAGTTGACGGGTGACGCTGATCCTTTCAGTCATGGGTGTATCGCTGAGGGGCGGGGTCACTTGGTGGTGGAGAGCTTCACGTTTGACCGGGTTGACTTCATCGAGTCGCCGGCGTATCCTCAGGCGGGGCTGATCCGGGCCACGGATATGGTGGTGCCCATTGAGCTTCTCGCCGGTTTCTACAATTCACAGTCCAACATGGATCCGGCTCAGGGACCGGGGGCACGCTTGTGCTCGAATCCCGAGGAAGAAGAGGAAAAAATGAGTGAAAACGAGGAATATAAGGAACAGATCAGGGAACTAGAGGAACAAAACAGAGAACTAGAGCAGCAGCTCACCGAAAAAGGGGAGCTAGAGACCCAAGTTACTGAGCTCAAGTCACAGCTGTCAGAGATACAGGAGACACAGCACAAGCGGCTTGTGGAGGAGACTCTGGAGGCAAGGATGAAGACTGAGCTTGTGGATGACGCCGAGAAGGAACGTGAGTATCTATCCGCCAAGACAGATGAAGAGCTGGAGGGGCTGCAGAAGGACGCAGTGAAAGTGGCCTCAGTCCTTTTGGCGCGGGAATCTCCGCCGAAGTCAAGGTACACCGCTTCTGATGTGGACGGGTTGAAGACAGCGATGGATGAGACTCGTCTAAGGTTATTCGGGAGGAAGACAGAGTGACCGCCGGAAGCATACTGAAGGAGCAGCTCCTCGTCATCGAGGAGTACACCGTGAAGACGGATGAAGACATCGAGAAAGGCGAGATAGTGTATAACGACGGAACCGGTGTACTGGCGGCGCCCAACACAGCGATAGGCCCATTCATGATGTCGCTTAAGGATCACGACTACAGCGAGGAGACGAGCCACAAAGTGTCATGCGTGGCTATGGGGTGCGTTGAGGCGCAGAAGGTCTCGGGGAGCGGCGGAGGCAAGAAAGGACAGGCAGTGATGATCAGCGCAACTGCTGGCGAGGTGACGTTGTTCGTGAAGGGCGACGCCCCGGCTAGCTACGCGGAGTCCACGGTGCAGACGGCGCTGGACACCAACATCGGATTAGTGGGGACTCTTGCAGAGGACGCGGCGGACGGAGACACATCAGCCAAGATCTGGCTGGGGGTGAAATAGATGCGAGTATGGAGATCAGCCGTGACAGGCGGCTTCTACAAGCAGCGAAGCCCCAGCGTCTACGAGGCCCAGGCCATCACCCCAGGGGACATCAGTGACGTCGAGGCCGCAGTGGTTCTTGACGAGGTGCTAGGCGCCGCAAGGCCCGGGTACAAGCTCCGAGAAATCTGCAGGCCTGTACGTATGGATGCGTTGACGGCGAGGGTTGACATCGCGACGTCTTTG
>JAOZHP010000099.1 GCA_026014815.1 Candidatus Bathyarchaeota archaeon | reverse complement strand
ATTCACCCTCTTACAGATGCTCAACGAGGCAAGAACACATGCCGGAATGCCATTCTACATCAGTAGCGGGTGTAGATGTGACGACCATAACAAAGCGACTGGCGGGAAGGTGGATTCCGCCCATCTAACAGGGAAAGCCGCCGACATATCCGCTATTCACAGCAGAACTCGGTGTAAAGTACTCAAAGCTCTCATTGAGACTGGCTTCTTCCGCATCGGAATAGGCAGGACATTCATCCATGTGGATATCGACTACTCAAAATCCAGAGAGGTAATCTGGCTTTATTAACCCACTAACAGGAGGAGTAACATGTCAAAACGTAAGTATGGGATACACATACTTTGCAACGCGTGTAAGGTTCAAGTAGTTGTGGAACACTCCATCTCGGATGGAACACGATTACAATGCCCCGCCTGCGATAGTTTCGATGTGCAAGAGATATTTGTGCATTACTACTTGAAAAATGGGGAGCTCATCAGTAAATCGTCGGTTTCTCGGCTAAATAATTATTAAGGAGGTACAGCATGAAGTACAAACTCGTAGCACTATTACTCGTCGCGGTTCTCATTCTCGGATTCTCAGCTCCGGCATACGCAGGTATCTTCGGCTCGGCAAAGGATTGGGTGCTCAACAACGCCCTCTCATCCATCATAGCTCTCGTATTCCTCATCATCAGCGGTTTCTGGGGCGCTACCAAGTGGGGTAAGATCGCTCTGAGAGGCAGACTCCCTATGCAGGAAGCCCTCGACGTATATCACTCCGTCCGAGCAGCCAGACGAGCCAATAGCCCCGGCGGTAAAACCATAACACCGGACGAGAACGCTGAAATATTCAAGCAAGTCGAGGAATTCACCGTATCCCTCATCAAAGCAGTTACCGGAAAGACCCCCGTATGAGCGAGAAGCGTATGAAAACCCGCATGAGAGAAGAGCTAAAAGCACTCGAAGTAGCCCGTGAGGATGCTACAGCCCGGCTCAACGCAATCGAGAACCAGATATACGCCATAAACAAGCTCCTCAACCCGGAGGCTACTACCGATGTCCAGGACCCACAGGGACAGGAAACGAGACCGACGCCTGAGATCGGTAAAGTATAGGCAGCGCAGGGAAGACCTCAAGCAGCCTGAACACCCTATCCACAAGCCTATACGTGCTCCTCCCGACTAACACACACGGTAATCAGCAACACCCGGAAGCCCCGGCAACTACCTAAACCCCGGGGCTTTCTCTATTCCAGCATACAGTGAACACACCATCAGGCGGACTGAACACCGGATGCAACGAAAAATGAACAGGGCGTAAGTGGAGTCCTATAGGGTCTATATTATGTAAACTAAATTTAACCCAATAACCTGATAATATAATAATAGGGGAGACCTCAAGCTCTTGTTAATAATGTACCTATAATAGTTATTATGTAAACTTAGCTTTAAGACGTGTAACTGCATACACTACAGCATACCTCTTCCCTATTACATTTTAATACTATGATATGCTGTCTTATGCTCTCATGTACACTGTTGCAGAATACCACATCTAAATTAGAAAAACACTATACAAACCTGTTAATATGTTCTGCCATTATTGCAGTCTTTTGTGGCAGCCATGGCAGTCACACATCACACATCATGATAATATCATTGCATAGCTCATTCACGTAACATATTGTTAATAGGAAAAGATTTCCCTTGACATGCTGTATTGCATTGTTTATCTTATACACTATGCTTAATTTATTGACACTATGTATAGTGTATAACGAAGGGGGCCGGTATATGGTATATGGTTGTGGGTATGGTTTGGACGATCGGTATTGGTATTAACATTTAACAAAAGGTCAATGTCATGAAAGATTTAATTATTGACAAAGAATATGCGTTCATTGGAGAGATTAAGCTCTCTGACGATAGGCACAATGATAATTGCTTACGTGTTTATTGTAATCAGTATCCAGATCAGTTCTTGTTCCAGGTCAGGACATACAAACCAATTACTGAGAGGGGCAATGGAAAAAAGAGAGATATGATTGCGAATGTTACTCTCACCATTAAAGAGGTTGAAGATATACTGGAGTACATGAAGAAGAGGCAAGATGAATAAACACTATCGGGGGTCAAGGTCATGACACAATACGAACAATTACTCAGTGAAATTGAGGAGTTGAAAATGGAGGGTTTGTTGTTTATTAACGATGATGAGATTGAAAGTGAGATTTCAGAACGCATTGAAGAGCACAGACATGAAATTGAATATTTGACATTACAAGGGTAAAACACTATCAGTATGAGGGAAGTATCATGAAGCTAAAGCTCGACTACGATATTTGTATGGCAGCCGGTCAAGATGCAGGTGACAAGAACATGAGAAAAAACGGGCGAAAGTCATGGAATAGAAGTGATTGGAACATAGCCTCTGAAGTAACTAACAAACTGCTTAAACAGCAAAAACACCATTACAATATCGTATACCATTAACAATCTAAATATCGAGGTCATTATGCAAGTCGCAAAAATCGAATTAGATACACCGTACAATGAAGAGACGGTGCATGTTGTTATTACTGAACCGGAAAAGCAAGTTGAATATCCAAGCTTCTTCAAGGAGCACTATAACTTTTATGATATGGTGAATCCGGTTGCTGAAATAACCGAACTTTACTATCCTGAAAAGGCTGAAACTGTTACCTGTTATCATTGTGATCTTGAAGTTGTCAAGGGCAAAGCACTCAAGGTCGAACTCTATGATACACCATTCGATAGTGCACCGGACACCGTGTACTTCTGTTCTACACTATGCTATGAGGCGCAGATCGGCAACGTGTATAGTAAAGACTTCAGATACTTTACTTGTCCGGTATGTGAGCGCGAGATATGTGAGCAAAATCCGGCAAACGGTTGGCATGTACAATATCGGGTGTACCAGGATGAACAAATATGTAACAAGTGCTATGAGCAAATATGTTTTGAGCAGGGCGTTGACCGTAAATATTTTAAAGACGGTACTGTTCACGGTTTGTTCTTCAATGATAGT
This sequence comes from Candidatus Bathyarchaeota archaeon, assembly GCA_026014815.1. Lineage (GTDB taxonomy): Archaea > Thermoproteota > Bathyarchaeia > TCS64 > TCS64 > RBG-16-57-9. The sequence continues at coordinate 24 of JAOZHP010000099.1, read as the reverse complement.
GATCTCACAGAACATGGTTATATT
>JAOZHP010000098.1 GCA_026014815.1 Candidatus Bathyarchaeota archaeon | reverse complement strand
TCGCTTTCACGCACAACGCTTTTAAGTTAATACGAGTCCTTCTAGTATACACGAGAAAAGGGTGGAATGATTGGGTGCAACAATGACCGCAAATAAGAAGCGTTACAGCGTGACCCTGACAGAACTTTACATAAAGAGGCTGGACCGCCTCATCGAGCAAGGGATCTACCTGGACCACCAGACCGCTATCAGGGAAGCCCTGAGACGCCTCTTCATCTTCCATGGGATGGAACCCTTGTACAAAGAGCTGGTCGAGGAATCCGAGGAGAACAAACTGGATAATCGGTGATAAGGATTCTCCTAAGAGTTAGGAGGATAGTACGATAGCTTCTGATAAGCGGATTAAGGGTGTGGATATACACCTGCAGGGCTTCAACATGGAGGAGCTCAAGGACATCATCGGCTACATCAGATCCGTCGAAGCATTCAGGCCCACCAGGCTAGTATGGGTCAAAATGGAAGATCCCGACATGAGTCTGGAAGAGGCAAGACGCCTGCTCAAGGAGCTATGGCCCGAGCCAGAGGGGCCCCCCTTCATGGCGACATTCAAAAGGGAGAAGACAGAAAGATGACTGAGGATCCCTGCGCGCGAGTAGTTCGTCGAAAGGAGAAATGTGAATGGGGCGGGCTTTGGGAGGAGACGTGCCTATGCTTCCCTGCACCTCTGTCGTAACTTCTCCCGGCAGAAACTCTCGCGCGCGTTCGTAAGTTTTAAGCGGTGATGCGCCTGAGCCCGTCGGATAACACATACTTTACTTTTTTAACCCTGTGTAACGAGATACAGTAGTCCATAATTGTTATATAGCTATTACCCGTAGGCTATTACGCAATGGAATCCGAAAACGAAAGCGTGATCCGCTGGCTTGGGCGTCTCAGACCCTCAACGGCCAGAAGCTACCAGGACAGGTTCAACGCATTCATGCACTGGATCAAGGAGGGAGGCGGAAGATTCGCCGACATGACCCCAGACGGGCTTCTCGAGTACCAGAAAACATGTGACGACGACAGCCGCTATGACATCCTCGACACCATTCAGGCCTATGTATCAAGCCTCGACCTCAGGCACAAGAGCCTCAAGACAACCTACTCCATTCTGAGAAGTTTCTTCATGCACAATCGTTGTGAACTGCCCCGCGACCCAGCATACAGAATCAACAGCGATATCGAGCCCGTAACGGGTGACCTCTCGATCGAGCAGATAAGAGACATCGTGATGAGCAGTAACGAAGTCTATAGAGCCGTATTCCTCTCGATGTTCCAGGGGAGTTTAGATCTGTCAGCCTTCGACCATTGGAATAGCAATGGCTGGGAGCCACTTAGGAAAGAACTTCAGAAGAAGCCGAATATGATAAGGATCGATATCCCGGGTCGAAAAGGGCTGCGAAATGCTAAGCCATTCTACTCTCTAATAGGAGGCGACGCCATCGACGCCATCGTCAACTATCTGCCCAACAGACCGACTGGTGGAACCGCGATATTTTACACAAAAGACGGGAAACCAATCAGCAAGAACAGCGTCAGGCTCTACTGGCTTCGACACCTCGATAAGATAGGGATCATCGACCGCTCTGCGAACACGGAGGGCAAGTCGAAGAGGTATGGCAAGAACCTGCATGAGATCCGAGATGTGTTCCGCAGTCAGTGGGAGAAGTCTCCGGCCAAGGGGAGCGTCGCCGAGTTCATGATGGGGCATCTTCGGCAGATAGACCCGAACGAATACAACAAGGCGTTTCGGGATGAGGAATGGGTCAGGGATATCTACGAGGATGCGCTGCCGATGCTGCAGATAATGAGCTCAGACATGCCCTACGGCAAAATAAGCGGCACGGTAGTCAAGACCCTGCAAAGAGAGATAGCCGATCTTAAGGCACAGCTGGAGGCCGAGAGGAGAAACAAGATCGAAAAGGACGTTGAATTCAGAGATCTGGCGGAAAAGGTGAAGCTGATGGAGCCGGCGTTCGCAGGGGTCCAGGAGCTGATAGAAGAGAAGAGGGAGAGAGATAGAATCAGGGAGCCCTCTATGGAGCCCTAGATACGCGCGTGTGCACACGAGTAGCTTTCGTACACACTTTCACCTAGTTCCGTCCTCCACGGAGGTGCGCCTCATTTTAATTGATGTTTGTTAGCGTAAACCTGAGGATCGTAGGCTTTGTCTTTTACCATGTCCCCGGAAATGTCCATATATAAAGGGAATGTCCCATGTTTATTGGTCATTTTCGTGTTTAGGACCCCGAATTTCAAGTCCTCCGTAAACGCAAAAATCGATATACCCACGAAGTAAATAGGTCTTGAAAGTTGCTCTAAACTTACTTTGGTGTATAAAGTTCATCTTGGGGCAGTCTGGAGTTTAGGAAGAGATGGCCGAGAATGGCTTCAACAAGGATGATCTCCTCAGCCTAGGCGACCTGTTAAAAGATAGACTGCGTGAAGTCAATGAGGCCAGAGAAGAATTAAATAATGCAGCCAAGAAACTCGATGACTTCGTCGAAAAGAAGTTTGTTAAACCCAATGAAGTTTTCATCATGTCCATGAATTCCCTTTATGTCCTTTGTCGTTTCTACCCATCCCTCGCCTTATATTTCAGGATGGTTCAAACGCGGCGGCATCTTTCGACTAGAGAGGCCGTCGCTCTGGCGGAGAAATATAAGATCGCTAAGGAGAGAACGGTGCTAAGACACCTCAAAAAGCTCTATTCCTTAGGGCTCATCAGGAAAGATGAATATGGCAAATATTGGGCTATTCCGCCGTCTCGGCTAGTTCTATCAGACATCGTGTAAAAATGCGCGCACGCATTTCTCAACTGCCATTTTTGGCAGTAAAAGCATATGCATTTAAATATTGGATCTCGGACAAACTGCCAACTTTGGCAGCATATTACACGAGAAAAGGAGGGGTAAGTAGAGAGTTAGAGGTTTAAGCCCAATAGCTAAGTACACGCCTGTTCGCCGCCGAAGTAGGCGGAGCCGCCGAGGGGCGGGATAAAAATAACCAAATAAAATAAAACAGGAGGAAAGGATAAAATGAAATATGACGAAAGGTTGCAGGCACTCGTTCTACGGGTTCTACATGAAACTGGTTTAATGTCCGAGCAGGAACTGCTAGATCATATCCAGACAACCCTCTCCGACATCACCGATACCTCAGGATTAGAAGTCGCTCAGATCCATCTGGCTCTTCAGCGATGGAAGGCAAGAGGAGCTGTCAGCGTCCAAGTAATCGACAGCATCACTAGATACAAGATCGCCAAGATACCGCCTTGGTTTGCCTCGTGCAACATGGCTAATCTGGTGAAGATGCGTGGGAAAGAAGCTAAGGAATATATCAAGAGACTGGACGAGGAGTATGGCGGAGGCGACACAGTTGTCCCAACTTCAGCTAAGTACAAAGACTTCGTGAAGGTTGAAATCACCTTTGAAACCGTCACCGAGATTCTTGGTACAATTCCCGATGGTGATAAGACGCAAAAACTCTACAGAGATGGCGACGGCAAGGTCTTCATACCGATAAGCTGGCAGAAAGGCTACATACGTAGCAACGCCCCACTGATAGATGGCACAGGATCTCTCCAACAACACATCGGTGTAGGAATCGGACGCTTTGAGGAAGAAGTTAAACTCTGTAAAGTCGACGCATACCCACATCCCAAGTCGAAAGGTGGAAAATCACCTGGACTGATTGTCTATGAGGCCATAGCCCCCGGGCAACGCTTCAAAACCATCTGGCGCGTCTCAATGAAAGGAACAAAGCTCAGAAACATTGACAATCTCAAAGAATGGCTTGAAGAAACAGGAATATCGCCTATCAGAGGTATGGGTGGAAACCCGTTTCTGAAAGGTGGCCTGATAACGCCCGTGGAACTACAGGAACTGCCTGCGATGTCTTTCATGTAACCAAACGGTCTCCGAGAGGAGACCTCACAAAACAAAATCTAACCGGATCTCACGTGATGGGATTTGACACTACAGGATCTTATGTCACGCGACAAGATATGACAGTATTTCACTGCACCGGACTCAATCCGACGATACGGGACCCGACGACACTCAACTAGACGAGATAAGACCTCATCTCACGTGTCGATACCCGACAAAACAATATCCGACATCAAAGCCTGCCATTCGATCCGACAAAACGTGATAAGATGAACCTATCTTCATCTGTCTAAGACCCCATATAATCCGACCCAAGAACTTGACCCAACTCAATTTCACAGGACTAAACTGAACCCGATGTGACACAACAAGACTGAAACAGACAGCACTTTACTTGACTTAATTCGACTGTACTCGACCCGCCGCGACAAGACATAACGCGACTCTACCAGATAAGACTAGACAGGACCCGATCCACTCGACAGGACAGCACTCCTCAGAACGAAACCTGACTGATTGAAACACCCTTAAACCCACTAATCCACTACTTGACAGCACTGTACTCGACCGAAACCCGACAAAACGTTACTTAATACGACCTTACGTAATAACCCCAAAAATGACATAACGGGACAAGACTACATAGGCCATTACGTGATAAAATGAGTTATAACGCGACCCTACAAGACGTTACTGGATAACACGGCACTTCACCACCCGTGACGCCTCTTCACGCAACTATATTCGACCCGACGTAACAAGACACGACCGGACTCCACCAGAAAAAACTATACTCGACCCGACTATACTCGACTCCATATGACGTCATATTATTTCCTCTTTTTTCTATGTTTAAGGCGCGCACTCAGATTTATCAACTGCCATTTTTGGCAGTAAAACCATATGCATTTAAATATTGGATCTCGGACAAACTGCCAACTTTGACGGCATATTACATGAGCAAAAATGAGCGTAAAGAACACCACGCTCTTCACGGTGACCGGCGGACTCTCCAACAAGCCCATCACCTTTCTCGTGGAGACCATTAAGCCCCTAGGCGAAGAAACCCTTGTTGCCTTAGAGACGCTTGAGGGCGAGTACGAAACCCGAGAGGAGTTCGAGGACGCCCTCGACTACACAGTCAAGGGATGGGAAAAGGGCTACGCACACAAGGACGAGATGAAGAAGTGGAAACTCATATATTTGAAGATACCCGGGGCACAAAAACTCGTTCATGTTCTTAATGAGGTCCTCGAGGCCTCCGAGGAGGGCTGACATGGAGTCAACGACCTGTCGGATCTGCGGTCGTCTTCTTACGAACCCCGTGAGCGTAAAGCGAGGTATAGGTCCCGTCTGCTGGGCTAAAATGAAAAAAGGAGGAGGCTGAGTAATGGCCATCGAGAAATCCGATGCCGGGATTCCAGTGGTGGTCAAGCAGCCTCTGCTTATCGTGACTGCTGAGGACGCCAAGAAAGCTATGGAGGCGTACCAGAAGCTCTGCGCTGCCGTCCTCATACCCTGGGATAGGCGAAAAGTAGAGAACGGTGTCATAGTGCAAGAGAGCGACTACCAGCGAATCCCAGTTAGACGCAAGGAAGCTGGTAAATGGATGACGGAGTACAAGGACTTCCCTAAGAAGTCGGCATGGA
>JAOZHP010000097.1 GCA_026014815.1 Candidatus Bathyarchaeota archaeon | reverse complement strand
GTGGTGCTCGTACCGTTGGTACAGCACATTCAACGCTATGGGGGTGGTGATGTTGCGTAGGAAGACCTCATCAAACACCTCAAGCCTATTGCCGTATCTGTGACAGATGACCCAAGCCATAGGGTTGACGTTGAAATCACACCCTATGATCATAGTCTTCTCCGACCTGTAGTTACAAGGACGAATGTTGTAGTCAGGCTCAAAGCTGTCAAAAATCCTACCTTCCATCCTGGTGAACTGCCCATCATATCGCATATGAAAAATGGCTGATGGTAAGGTGGCCCTCGCACGTTCGTACTCTGCGCGTGAGTATGCAGGATTCAATATCGAAGACCACGATGCACAGAAGTAGTCTTCATCCCCCTGTACAAACCGATCCACGAATTCTCGCTTCAGCCAATTTACCGCGTATGGTGTGGTAGTCAGCAAAGCACGACCTTGGTGCAAGCCTAACCGGCCCTGGATCGCAATCCATGCTTTGTGGGTCATTTGGCCTGCCTCATCAAGCCAAGCACCACGAATCTGTCCTCCTTCAATACTCTCTTCACGTTCAGTAGATAAGCAATACACCACACCACCATCTGGTAGGCTGTATCGACCTTCAACATACCGACCCTCCAAGGTAGTACCGGCAAACATGGATATTAGTGTTGGTATTGTGGCTCGCTCTAGGATTCTGAACGTGGGCGCTAGGATCATCCACTTTGATGCTGGGTACTTCTGTATCTCTAGCATCATCCACAAGGGCCCTAACGACGTTTTGCCTCCTCCCGTTCCTGCTATAGCCGCACAGAAACGGGATTTTGATTGTAGTATTTCAGCCTGGCCCATGTGTGGCTTGAATACACGGGAACCTTTCTCTACTAAGTCCCATGCAGGTATAGAATTTTCTACGGTCCCGGAGGTGCGTGGAGGAGTTCTAATAGATTTTCTATTTTTAGTAAGTTTTAGTCTCGTTCGGTGATGCCCAACCCGATCTTGATCACCCTGTTTCGCTGAGGAAACCGACCCCACATCATTCAGGTAGACTCTACCAAGCATTGTGTCGTTACCTCTTGCCCGCTAACGCGATCTCTGGGCGTAGCCAAGTATTCTTACCTGCCCTTGCTTCGTGTGCGTTAGACGACATGCTAGGGCCCTTAAATCGGCTATCTAGCGCTCCGGTACAACCAGATGAATCTCAATGGGGTGACGGCTGACCTCCAGCTTAGCTTCCCGAGGGATGAAAGGCATAACGTACACCCGAAAGAACTTAGCAGCATCAGCGTCGAACTCTGCCTGCAAGGCCTTATCAAGGGCAAGTAGATTGTTTCGTTTCCCTAGCAGGTCCTCCAACAGCATCACAGCTCTGGTCCTACCACTTACCCTAGCCATTGGACTCTGCGGGTCCTGGGTCCTTTCTTGATTAGCCGCCAAGTACCTTCGGCTCCACGGTTTGACGTGTGCCCTCTTAGTAGGCACTGTAATCACTTCGGGATTCAGCGTGTTCCTAATCATCCCTCATCATCCTCACACATCCGGTGTCTCTACTTACTACATTGATTTGCTGCTGATGATCGATTTACTACTGACTCTACTTCCTGGTTGATTTTCACCAACTATGAACAACATGCGTAGCTACTAGCGGCTTTCCTAGGTCGCTTCTCTTAACGTTCTTCACTGCTGCTTCAGACGGCTAAAGTGTTACCTACGTGCTTACCCACTGCTTCTACTTCTTACTCACGTTCTCACTTACATTCTTCACGCCACGTACCATTACACTATGACTAATACTCATACATACACCACACCTTTGCCTAAGGAAACCTCCATTACCATTGTATAAACCACCCCGAAGGATGCTAGCCTATTCTCACTACAAACCAGAACACCCCGTAATGTTAGGGGTCTCACACCAACCACCTACGGTTGTAATACCTTTCCACGAACTGAGAACCTGGCATCCATTTTACTATTCTTACCAGACTCCTTTGTATGCTGGTGTCCCCTGTAAACCCTCCTTACTTTCAAGGAGGTCTTTTCAATACTACCCTTCCTGCTCTCTAGCCACTGTTAAAACAGCTTCAGCAGACCTCCTCGAAATACCCTCAATCGCTGGGGCGATGAACTGTGAAGAGTTTACCTGACTATCCGTGAGGAGCCACATCAGTGCACTCTCAGCCCGCTGTAGCTCTGCTGTGCGACTGCGGATGAACGCAAGCAGATCCGCAACGCTGTGATGATCCTCCATCAGTTGTGCTTCCCTAGCCAAACGACAAAGCAACCCAATCGTGTCTGAACTTGGCACTTCCATCACTACCATCTCTACCATCTCGCTT
>JAOZHP010000096.1 GCA_026014815.1 Candidatus Bathyarchaeota archaeon | reverse complement strand
TAGGTCACGTAGCCATAGACAAGATCATCACAGCTGAGGACACCAAGCTTCAGTTAGGCGGTCCACCCAGCTACATCTCACCCGTGACAAGCCTTCTCGGCGCTAAGCTGCACACTGTAACGAAGGTGGGTCCAGACCTACCAGACGAGTTCAGGGAAACACTCAACCAGAATGGAGCAGACCTGAGATGGAGTGCCTCAGACTCGCCTACAACCCGTTTTGTCCTCGACTACACGATGGAGCCCCGAGGGCTCTCAGTGGAGGCGGTCTGTGATGAGATAACGCGAGACGATTTCCATGGGCTTCCCGAGGGAGTTATTCTGAGCCCAATCGTAGGGGAGATCAACGAAAAACTTGTCTACTGGATGGATAACATCATTGCCCTCGATCCTCAGGGGTTCACTCGTAGGATACATGGGGACGGCTCCATATCTCTTCGTGAATGGCATGACCCTGAAGTTCTGGGCAAGGTTTCTGTCCTCAAGTGCTCTTCTAGGGAGCTGAAGTATATTTCACGTAATGATGACCTAGAGAGAGGGCTACATATACTCGCAGGGATGGGCGTAAAGACAGGTATTGTGACTTTGGGAAACAAGGGAGCCATCATATACTCGGGGAAGAGGATAATCGAGGTGCCCACGTATACAGCAGAAACGATAGACTCCACTGGTGCAGGTGACGCGTATCTTGCAGGGTTCTTCCATGAGTACCTCAAGGGCAGAGATGTCTCATGGTGTGGCGCAATGGGCTCGGCCGCTGCCTCGGTGATCGTGGAGACTCATGGACCATTAATCCAAGTCTCTAAGAAAGAGCTTCTTAACCGAGCAGAAGAGGTACACAATAAGGTATCTGTTAGGTGAAAAGGCGTCTCGCGACATAGTAGACGCTAAGGGCTATGACGAGGTCTATTGCCCACCAGCCAAAGAGGCTTACCAGTCCGCCGCTTAACGCGTTCCTAGTCTCTGCTGCTTCGGCTGCATCCTGCGCTGCGTCAAATGTGGATGCTGAGGCCGCCTCTGCATGTGCTTCATCGCTCTGGATTTCCTCTGAATCTGGTTCGACCCCCAAAGTTATGGTCGTGTTTTCGCCGCTCTCAGGGGCCTCGAAGATCATTGAGTCTTCTCCTGCACGCATCAGGCTGGGCTGTGTGTACATGGCTACTTGGCCGGGTACGGCGGCGATGAGGAGGTACCCTAACGCCACGGCTAGCACCATGTAGACTGTCGCCTTGTTATTCATCGTCATATAGTCCTCCATGGTATGACTTAATCCTAGAGATTAGAACAGAGAGGCATTGCTGTGAGCACTGTTGTTCGGGTATTAGAACAGTCACCTCGGTTTATCCCTCCATATCCTGTGGGTCTCGTACCAGAGGATCACCGTGGGCACGATGCCCATCATGAGTGTTGTGATGGATTCAGGTGACGCTTGGAACGGCTGCTGAAGCAGGTAGGTGATCAGCATGGTGGTCATGAGGACCGCGTAGAACAGGTACCGTGGAAGCATGATGCCCCCGAGGGTGACGAACTGGCGTAGGACGCCTACCTTGAGTTCCCTGACCAGCTTGTAGTCGCCGTAGACGTTCTCTACGAGGCCCATGTTGAGGAGTTTGTTGAGGTGGTAGCTGCTGACGCTTGGGCTGCTGAACTCAAGTTCGCGTTGAACTTTTCTTACTCCGACGGGGTCACCGGGGTTCTTGAGGATGTACATGTAGACTAGGAGGGTCTTGCCTTTGAGTTCTGACTCGATGATGGCGTCCTCGCTTGCCATTGAAGAATATTCTGTGGATTAGTCTTTAAACGTATTCAGTAACGCGAGGGAGGCGTGGATGGCTTCCTCGATGCGGACAGTCTCTGTGCCCTGCTCGGTGATGGTGTTCACGATGTAGTCAAAGCAATCCTCTGCCTTTTTTCCTTCACGTGTGATGATCTCGTGGACACCCTCCTTGTGGCTGCCGAACACGATGAGGGTTCTCTCGCTGGTTTTCCATTTTGCCTCTATTTCTTCACGGACATGGGTGAAAGGAGCTCCGATCTTGGATGTGCCGATGGTTAGGTCCCATTCTGGCCCATGCGTAAGGTCGCTGAGTCGCTGTCGTGTGCCCCTGAGGTTGTAGCCCCAGTACTGGTTTAGCCGGGATTTCTTCGCTGGCATTCCACGTAAGTTAGGCTCTAGTTCCTTGACGACGACGGTTACTCTGGCTCCTATCTGAGGTGGCTTGCCTTTGACCTCGATGAGCTGGTCCACGCCGATGTCTACCATGTAGGTTTTGTCAAGGGCGTTGGTTACTACGCCGACCCTTACCTCGTCCAGTTTGAGCATGCTTGCTCGGGTCTCGGTGGGGTGATGCGGGGTTCGTAGCGGTGGCAGCATACCTACGTATTGTAGCTCAGGGCGTTTCTTGATGAGGTGTCGTCTGAGGTATTGGGGTGTATCCATGTAGCCGAGGATGTACTTGATGAGCATGGATTCATCTAGTTTGTGTGGGTAAATGATGATCTCGTCTACACGGTAGATGGCGGCGGCTCTTCCCACCTGCCCTATGACCTCGGTTTTCTCTCGTAGGTTCCGGTACTCTGATACCAGTGAGGAAGGTATGGCGATGGTTAGCTTGTTTCTTCGTTTAGGTGCATCCATGGTTATCTCTCCCTGTGCTTGCTCCAGCTCTTCCAACCGGTCTTCACGTATCGTTCACGTTCCTCCAAATCCTCGTGAACCCAGTCTAGAAGCCTGTTGAAGCTGCGCATGGATCGGATGTACTCCAACTCCCCCAAGCCGAGTTGGACGAGGCTCTTCAGGAACGTCTCCTCGGCAAGGGTCTGTGTTTCACCCACTATCCTTGACTCGACTACCTTGTATCCAAGGTCACGAAGGGTTTCCTTAGCGGTGGTGAACACGTAGCCTGAGCAGATGTGAAGTGGCTCGGTTTTAGGAACTTTTAGGGCGTCGAGTCCTTCAAGGATTATCTCGGTTGCGACTCGGAGATACCCTTTATACTTGAACCCGGTGCCCTGGAATAGTTCTAGAGGTATCTCACCGGTGTGAGACTCGTTGGTGCCTATTCGTCTCATGACTATTACGACACCGCCTACGAGGTCACCCCACCCTGAGTCGTCCACCTCCACTACCAAGCTTGATCCATCATAGGAGTCATTGTGTGGGAATTAAGCAATTCCCTAAGAAGGGTTACTGGCTCTGCTTCAGGAGATCGATGGACTCTGTTGAGCTGGGGTCATGACCGTAGAGGATGCCTAGGTACGCGCTCGCGTAGTCACCCATGTAGAGTGCGGATAACATTCGGGCTAGCTTGCCTTCTCCCTCTGGCTCGACCTCGACGACGCGTCCGTATCTCTCCGCAACTAAGCCCATGAAACGGTTGATCTTGTTAGCCATGGCTTCCTCGTCTCTAGGGTCCCGGATGACGACGACACAGCATTTTTCAAGTTGCTCGGGTGTGGCTTCTCTAGCCATGACGCGGTTGTGGAATGCCTCGGGGAAGAAACCAGCGGAGGCGGGGCTCTTGCTGTTCTCGTTGAACTGAGTGCTGTACCTGTACGCGACACCAGTGTAGAGACGGCTGCCATAGATGAAAGGCGTATACCCCTTGACGCTCTCTGCTAAAGCTTTCCCCGGGTTCTCCTCAATAGGCATCTCGGGGCTCATCTCCTCGCTGAGCCTCGTCAACACTTTCAATGCCTCATCGACTTCTGCCCATGTCTCATCGCTTATGAAGCCGAGGCGTCTGGTTATGGTTGCGATGCTGAAGAACTGGAAGGCGATGGCTGCTCTGGGCTGGTAGCCTTTGGGATACTTTATTCGAGGGAACTTTCTGCGGGAGGCGTTCTGGCTGAGGCTGCCACCTGAGCAGAAGGCGATTATCTTGGAGCCTTTGCCAATGGCTTCCCTGTACTGGCTTAGGGTCTCCTCGGTGTACCCGGAGTAGCTAACCACGTAGACGAGGGTGTCCTTACCCACCCAAGCGGGAAGATGATGTCCCTGAGAAATCACTATAGGGACGCTACAGGTGTCTATGAGCCAGTCTCTGAGGAGTATGCCTCCGACGGCGGAGCCACCCATCCCTGCGATGATAATCGCGTTAAATGTCTCTCCCTCTAGCTTACTTAGATCCACCTCCTCGGAGTCACTGATGGCTTTGACTGCGCTTTGAGGGAAGTCTTTGATGGCTTTGAGCATCCCTTTTCGGTCGTATTGTTTGAGCGTGTCCGGGTCGTCGAGGGAGTGATCCATAGAGATACTCGGTGGATATCAAGATATGACGTTTCCTACAAAGATGAAGGATAAACAGCCCGTAAATAGGCTGATTAAAGGATCGTTAATAGTGTTGTACTCCTCGGGAATCTTGTTCCATAAATTCCTTAATTGGTTTTAGTGAAGACAGATATTGACGCCTCGGTGATTTCTTGATTCAGACAGTGCAGGAAGCAATGACGGAGAACGTAGTTTACATTACCTCCGACCAGACAGTTGAAGCCGCCGCGAGGATAATGGCAAGGTTCAGCATTAGCAGCCTCATAGTGCATGAAGACGACGAGATCGTTGGCATATTAACAGAGAAAGACATCATGCATAGGGTCGTGGCGGTAGGTGGAGTCCCCAAGGAAGTGCATGTCTCAGACATTATGACATCTGATCTCATCACTTGTAACCCTGAGACCACACTGGAGGACGCCTGCAAGACGATGCAGAGCAACAGGATAAAGAAGCTAGCTGTCTCCGACAGCGATGGCATAAAGGGTATAATCAGTCTCACAGATATCGCTCAGCTACAGCCTGAATTGATGGAGAAAATACGGGATATCACATTGAATGCCGTGGATGAGGCTAAAGCCGAAGATATTATCAATTTGATGAAGCGAGACGAGGGACAGCATCTTGAGTTCAAGAGCAGCCTAAGGATCGATAAGCATCGGAAGGAAGTGAACCCAGCGCTGGAGCTGACGATCATGAAAACCATCTGCGCTTTCCTTAACTCGGAGGGAGGCACCTTGCTCATCGGTCTCTCAGATGAAAAAGAGGTGGTAGGTATCGAGGAAGACTACAAATCCATCAAGAACATGAACAGGGACGGGTTCCAGAACCACCTCATGAGCCTTATCTCGAATTATCTGGGAAACTTTTACCTCAAGTACATCCACATCGTGTTCCATAACGTCCTCGGCAAAGACATGTGCCAAGTCAACGTACAGCCATCATCGAAACCGGTATTCCTCACCAACAAAGGAAAACAAGAGTTCTACGTCAGGACAGGAAACGCTTCAAGACCCTTCAAGATAAGCGAAGCAGCCGACTACCTCAAAGAAAGATGGGGATAAACTAGAGAAAATTTTAATTTACCTCGGTTTTCACCCCCTCGGATAGATTTTTAGATCACATCGGTCAACTTCACATATGGACTCTTTTGACTTTCACATGCTTGGAAAAATTTTCATGAAAACAGCCCGACAAGGCGACAAACTCGTATAAATCGAGCCACTCATAGATTGGGAAAAGTTCCGACTCATAATCAAGTCCATGTACAGTAACAAAACACCCAGAGGAGGCAGACCCAACATCGATGGGGTCATCATGGTGAAGATGCTGGTGCTCCAGCAATGGTATGGCCTCAGTGACCCTGAGCTGGAACGGCAGGTGGCTGACAGCGTAAACTATGGGTCTGGTGGTGGAGATGGGGTGGAAGAGAGTCTGAATGGGTGTTTGTGGGTGGGAAGGGTGGTTGCTGGGTGAGTGGAGGAGTGGTTAAGCTAGGGAAGTTGACTGGTTTGATGATGCTTCTTCCTCAAATATGCGCAAAATGACGTTGGCTGAGAGAAAAAAAAGAAAATCAAAATCCTCTAGAATATTTCACCCTGTTTCTCGTTTATTATTACCATAATTTAAGGACAATAACTATTATGATGCATAAACGGTTCATGAATATTTCTTGATATATCCAAAGCCAGCAATATGACTGCATTTGAGAGTGAGATGAACCTTTAAACATTCACTGAAATTAAAGGGTCCATAAGGTACCATAAATTGAACACCAGGCACTACGCAGCGTTACTCATAGGAGTAACGATAACCGCGGCAATGGTCTACGTGTTCTTCCTCATCCCATTCAGCAACCAACCAGAAATAAACGAGATAATCATAGACGTCCAATACACAGGCACATACACCATCTCGTTCACCGAAGAAGGCCACACATGGAACCACACCTTCATCCACAACAACAAATACAGACTACGCGAAAACACCGAGCCATGGAAAATCTGGATCAAAGTATGGAAACTAGATGACTCAAACGACTTGATGAGAATTACCTTAAGGAACACTGAAGGTTTAACCCTGCAAAGAGGCCTAGTAAAACAACCCTGCGGAGAAATACTCCTCCACCTAACAATCGATTAAAACCCGAAAAGAAACACATCCTGGAAGCGGATAACAAAAAAAATTTCCGCCTTATTACTCGTAACTTGTGAAAACCCAACGACAACCATGAAACCCATTAAAAATACAAGGCATATTTCCACCAAAAACACCCGTATCAACGCAAACCATAGACAAACCATATAATCGACGCGCACGGATTAGTTGAAAATGAGTCCTCTTCAATACGATATTGTCGTGGTCGGCGCAGGGCCTTCTGGAAGCATGGCAGCTAAAATAGCTGCACAACACGGTGCCAAGGTAGCACTCCTTGAGGAACACGCCACACCAGGTACGCCAGTAAACTGCGCTGAAGCACTAAGCATCAATGCCATAAAGCTAACAGGACTCAAACCTGAGCCCCCCATTATGGCCCAAAAGATCAACACCATACGCCTCTACGCACCAGACAGATCAACCATCGATCTAACTGGTCCAGAGCTCAACGGCTGCAACCTCAACCGAGATGTCTTTGACAGGCTACTAGCTGAGAACGCCGAGAAAGCGGGAGCAGATCTCCACGTTAAAACAAAGAGCCTCGGCGTCATCAAGGAGAATGGCGCAGTTGTAGGCGTCAAAGCCATTAAAGATGGAGAATCAGTCGAGTTTAGAGCTAAAATAGTAATCGGTGCGGACGGCCACAGCAGCATAACTAGGCGCACCGCAGGTTTGGGACGATACTTCAACGACATCGGCGTCTGCGCTCAGTACACAGTCATCGACCTTGAACTAGAGGACCCAACAGTCAACGAGATCTACATCGGAAGCACCTACACCCCAGGAGCCTACGTCTGGGTCTTTCCCAAGAGCAGCACCGAGGCCAACGTCGGGCTAGGTATACGAAACGTCAAAGACAAGTCTGCCATCCAGCAGCTGGACGAGTTCATCGCCAAAGAACCACGGTTCAAGGATAAACCCAAAACAAGAAAAACAGGAGGCATCTGCCCAGCCACAGGCCCCCTCGAAAACGTGGTAGACAACGGACTCATGCTCATAGGAGACGCTGCAGGTCAGCTATTACCCCTCACAGGGGCAGGCGTCCACACAAGCATACAGTCAGGTATGATCGCGGGAGAGGTAGCCGCAAGAGCCGTTCAAGAGAACAACGTATCAGCCACGCGGCTCGCAGAGTACAGCGACAGGTTTGACAACGCGTGGGGAAAAGGGCTAAGAGACAGCCGCAAGATGCTGGACCTCCTAGACAAGCTAAGCGACGACGACTTCAACAAGCTCGCCAAGTTAATCACACAACCCGAAATACTGAAGCTCATAAACGGGAAAAGCGTCTTCATGACCGCACTAGGGATCGCGCTCAAGGACCCACTCTACAGCTTGAAGATCTTAACCAAGCTTTTCTAGCTTCATCACTCCCCAAAAAAACGCTCAACAGATAGCCTACTCTTCTAGACTTAAGTAAAAGAAACACCAAGATCAAAACGAGAGAAATGCAGTACCGTAAACTCGGCAGGACAGGTCTCAAAGTCTCTGAGATCGGGTTCGGATGCGGCAACGTAGGAGGCCTCATCATCCGGGGGAGCTACGAGGAACAGGTAGATGCCGTAACCCACGCACTCGACCTTGGTATCAATTATTTTGACACAGCGGCCAGCTACGGTGACGGAAGATCAGAGATCAACTTAGGAAAAGTACTCAAAGAGCTTGACCCCGACATAATCCTAGCGACAAAGGTGGGATTAACCCTTGACGACCTCGATGACATTCATGGGGCAGTAAAGCGCAGCCTTGAAGCAAGCCTCACCCGACTACAACGAGACAGCGTAGACGTGTTCCAGCTCCACTCAAGGATAGCCCTACAACGAGACAGCCCCGAGTGGCCTAGATCCCTAGGCCTTGAAGATGTCCTCGGCGAGAATGGCGTAGCTGACGCCTTAGACTCCGTTCGCTCCCAACGACTCAGCAGCTATATTGGGTTCACGGGCCTCGGTGAGACGAAGGCACTTCACAGAGTCATCGCGAGTGGCCGCTTCGACGTTGTACAGAGCTACTTCAATCTCCTGAACCCTAGCTCGGGCCAAAAAGTGCCCCCGGGATTCAGTGGACACGACTTCAAACAACTAATCGACAAGGCACAGGAACACGGCGTAGGAGTCGCCGCGATCCGCGTCATGGCTGCCGGAGCAGTCGCAGGGAAAAAATCACGTCGAGGCCACGCCGCACCCACCATACGTGGTCCCATAATACCAGGCAGTGAGTACAGCAAAGACGAGGCAAGAGCACGAAGCCTCGAGTTCCTCATCGAAGGAGACGTGAAGACCCTACCCCAGGCAGCCCTACGGTTCGTCTTAATGCATAGTAGGGTCTCAACTGCCCTAGTCGGGTTCAGCGACACCCAACAGATAGACGAAGCAGCGGCGACATCCGGAAAGAAACCATTACCCGAGTCACAGATACATAAACTTAGAGAACAATGGAGGAAAGATACCTAATAAAACGCATGACCCTGAAACCGGGACAAATTTTTTTCACATAGTAACTGAAAACCGGTTACAAGTAAAATAATGGCTGTAACCTTGTTTTTAGCTTGTGTGCTGTGTTTTTTTTAAAACAGGGCATAGAAGAGTGCTAAAACCGTCAATCATGTCATCTCACCCTTCTTTGACAGGTTTACTCTGCTATCGTGCACCTAAGCCATCGTCGTATCCAAGCTCCGTATAGTGTAGACGCGAAAAAAATGACTTTATACATGCATGAATTATGGAAGAAACCCGCTGCCTCAATTAGTCCATCGTTTTTATATATGTGACAAGATCCACGGCTTCTCGCTTCATCTGGGGTGTACCACCGGCCTCGGATAAAACGGTCATCAGCAGCTCTGCATCCCTCACCTGGACTCCACCGCAATAGTCCACGCCACGCCTGAATAGCGGGTCAGGTACTATACTGACTGTCGGCCCCACGACCGCTACCTTCCGGGCGTGGCAAGAGAGTTCAAGGAGTCTGTCCAGTGTCCCGTTTGCTAGGGCTGAACCCGTTATGACAACAACATCGGACTCGGGTAGCAGCTCCTCGCACGCGGTGTCAGGGTAGACCCCATCCGGGCGCGGGCTGCTGCGTTCAAGGATGTACAGCCGCTTCGACTTTCTTTTCAGCGGCTCCATGAACGGTTTGATCATGCCCACCATGGACACGGTGTCCCCAGCGTTCACATCCAAGACGTTTATCAGGTTCTCCCTGAGCAGCGGGTAGCGGTCCGGATTCTCCCTGATGACCGGCTGGCTGAGGGCGTTCAAGGTGGCGACGCCGAGAATCCTATTGAAGAGGTTCCACGAGTCCGTGTAAGCGAGCAGCTCCGTGACGGGTATGTCTGTGAGGTGCCCGGCGTCGTCCAGTATGTCGCAGCAGTCGGGGCTGGTCTCGGAGATGAGGCTGTGGCAGACTCCCGCCTCCCCGTTGGACAGCTTCACTCCGGTGTAGCCCATGCCGAGAACTATCCTCTCGGCGGTAATGGATTCGAGGTCCACTTGAGCCTCCACGATCCCCCGGGCCTCCCTTAGAATACTCATTGAGGAGGAGTTGGCACCCCGTTTAAGTATCTTACCGTCCCGGAGCTACTCGGCCTCCCTCAGCCTGAACAGCTCCTCCGCTGCGAGGCGCGCGGTGACTGCGCAGACGCCCGGGCACTTGTCCAGCCCGCCGTTCTCGTATCACCACTCGGCGTCATCGTCTTTGAAGAAGTCGATGCCTTTCCCGAAGAGTTGCTCCTGTATCTCGAAGAACTTGACGGTTCCGTACCTCTCCCTGAACCTGTCGAAGACCCTTGGAGGCAGTCCCCATGGTGGTCATGTAGCCGACAAAGTCGTGAAGGCTCTCCGTCCCCATCTTCAGCCCCACGGCCATCAAGACACCTAGAAGGGTGCCACAGGTTTCCCCCTTCCGGGCGACGCCGGCGGACATAGCCGTGCTGCTCTCGGGACGGTGACGACGGACACCCCCTTCCCCCCTTATGATACACACTTGGAAACAGGTGTCTCCCCCACTCACGCCGTTACCCTTAAATTCTCCAAATAGACGGTAAGGGGTACGTGAGGTACATGGGGTATCATTTTATTAGCTAAGTACCCAGAACAGGTACAGTTTTTCGACACCACCCTCCGCGACGGCGAACAAACCCCCGGGATAAGCCTAACACCCCCCAAGAAACTAGACATAGCTAGAGCTCTAGACCGGCTTGGAGTCAAGGTAATAGAGGCAGGCTTCGCAGCCGTATCCCCGGGAGAAGAAGAAGCAGTATCGCTCATCAGCAGAGAGGGATTAGAAGCAGAGATATGCAGCGCCACTAGGAGCGTCATCCGTGACATCGACGTAGCCATCGACGCAGGGGTAGACAGCGTCAACATAATCATCCCAGTCAGCGAGTTACACATCAAACGAAAGTTCAACAAAAAACAAGACTGGATACTGGGCGTCACAACAAACGTCGTCCAACACGCCAAAGACCGCGGAGTCATAGCCGAGGTATGCCTAGAAGACGGCAGCCGAACCAAGATGGAGTTCCTCAAACAGGTAATCCAGAGAGCACTAGACGCCGGAGTAGACAGGGTCACACCATGCGACACAGTGGGCACCCTGACACCCGAGAAAAGCCTCGCCTTCTACGGCGAGCTCCACGATGCCTTCCCAGACATGGTGCTGGGAGTTCACGTTCATAACGACTTCGGGCTAGCCACCGCCAACACCATAGCTGGTGTAGCAGGTGGAGGCACCCACATCCACGCCACCATCAACGGCCTAGGTGAAAGAGCCGGAAACGCAAGTCTTGAAGAGAACGTGGTCGCGCTAGAGATGCTCTACGGAGTTAAAACCGGCATAAACATGACTAAGATCACAGAGACCAGCATGATAGTGAGCCGAGTAACAGGGATGCACGTACAGCCAAACAAGGCTATCGTAGGCAAGAACGCGTTCGCCCACGAGTCAGGCATTCACACCCACGCCATCCTCAGAGACCCCACAACGTATGAGAGAATAGACCCCGCCCTCGTGGGAGCCACTAGGAGACTGGTGAGCGGAAAACACGCAGGCTCCTCAGGGCTATTCAACAACCTCATAATGATGGGTCTCGAACCCAGCGAGGAACAGTTCACCAAGATCCTAGAACAGGTGAAAGCCACAGGAGACCAAGGCACCATCATCAGCGACACCGACCTATACGAGATAGCAGTCGATGTGATGGGGCTGAAACGGCATACCCCTCTCGTTGTGGACGAGTTCATAGTAACCACTGGTAACCGGATTACTCCCACCGCCAGCATCAAGCTCACCAGAAACGGTGAGAGCTACATGGAGGCAGCCACAGGCAACGGCCCAGTGGACGCCACCCTCAACGCCCTTGTCAAGGCAGTTAGCTTGGAGGACGCCGTGGACCTTGAACTGTATCAGGTCGAGGCCATCACAGGTGGAACCGATGCGGTGGTCAACGTCGAGGTGATGCTCAGGCAAGGAGAACGAGTTCTCAGCAGCAGAGGCGTAGACGAGGACATCGTTCTCGCCAGCGTCAAGGCGTACCTCAACGGCGTAAACCTGTTCCAGAATATGAAGAAGGAGAAAAGATGAGCACAATCTCAGAGAAGACCCTCGCCCACGCCAGCGGGCAGGAAACAACAAAGACAGGAGACTTCGTAAAAGCCAAGGTGGACGTCGCCCTTAACCACGACGTAACCAGCGTATTGGCTTTCGAGGCCATGAGGGAGATGGGAAGCAACCGGGTCTGGGACCCAGATAAAGTAGTGATGATTCTTGACCACGTGGCTCCACCCAGCAGCGTCAACAGCGCCAGAGTTCACAATGTCATCAGGGACTTTGTCCGGGAGCAAGGAATTATGAACTTCTTCGATGTCAACAGCGGTGTCTGCCATCAGGTATTACCTGAGCATGGATTCGTGAAGCCAGGCATGGTAGTCATAGGTGCGGACAGCCACACCTGCACACATGGAGCCTTCGGGGCGTTCGCGTCAGGTGTAGGTAGCACGGACATGGGGGCAGTCCTCGCTAGGGGAAAGACGTGGCTCAGGGTTCCTGAGACCATTAAAGTTGATGTCAATGGTAAACTGGATAGGCACGTCCACGCCAAGGATGTCATATTGGCTATCGCCAAGGAGATTGGGGTAAGTGGAGCCACGTATATGGCTCTCGAATACCACGGCGAGACCGTGTCTGACCTCAGTGTAGCGGGGAGAATGACTCTCTGCAACATGGCCATCGAGATGGGAGGTAAGACGGGCATCTGTGAGCCCGACGACAAGACTATCAAGTGGCTCGACCACTGCACAGGTGGACCATACAACAAGGTCTACGCTGACGAGGACGCCAACTATAAACGGGTACTCAACCTAGACGTTACCGGCATGGAGCCACAGGTGGCTTGCCCACACAACGTGGACAACGTCAAACCTGTCAGTGAGCTCAGCAAGGTAAAGATCAATCAGGCCTTCATCGGGTCATGCACAAACGGCAGGCTAGAAGACCTCAGGCAGGCACACGAAGTACTGAAGGATAAGACAGTCCACCCTGATGTACGTGTACTCGCGGTCCCTGCAAGCAAAGCCATCTTCAAGGCAGCCATCAAGGAAGGAATCATCGAGGACTTCATTGACGCAGGAGTCACAGTCAGCAACCCCAGCTGTGCAGCTTGCTTCGGAGGACACATTGGACTCCTGGGTCCTGGTGAGAAGGGAATCGCCACCAGCAACAGGAACTTCCGTGGAAGACAGGGAAGCCCCGAGGCAGAGGTGTACCTGAGCTCAGCAGCAGTAGCGGCTGCATCAGCACTGACTGGTTACATATCGCACCCGGAGGTAGTGCAATGAAGCTGAAGGGAAACGTCTGGAAGTACGGCGACGACGTAAACACTGACTACATCATCCCAGGTCGGTACATGGAGCTCACCGATCCCGAGGAGATGGCTGAGAAGGTCTTCGAGGAGCACGACCCAAGCTTCCGTAAGGGAGTGAAAAACGGCGATATCGTCGTGGGACGCACCAACTTCGGTTGTGGAAGCAGCCGTGAGCACGCACCAATAGCACTCAAGGGCAACGGAGTCAGTGTCGTGCTGGCTGAGAGCTTCGCCCGCATTTTCTACAGGAACGCCATCAACATCGGTTTACCAGCTCTCGAATGCCTTGGCATCCACACCGCCGTGGAGAAAGGTGATCTCATCGAGGTGGATGTCACAGGAGGCGTCGTGAAGAACCTTACAAACGGTAAGGAGCTTACATTCAATCCGTTGCCTGAGTTCATGGTGGAAGTGTTAAATGCAGGTGGACTAGCACCTTACCTCGACAAGACAGAGGAATGGTAATGGCAAAGTATAACCTAGCGTTACTACCCGGCGACGGCATCGGCCCAGAGGTCATGGACGCAACAGTCAAGGTCCTCGACGCGCTGGAGGCAAAGACCGGCATCAGCTTCAAGTACAAAACATACATGATCGGAGACGCCGAGAAGAAGCGATCAGGCACCGCGCTCCCTCAGGAGACCATCGACGGAGTCAAGGCTGCGAATGCGTGTCTATTCGCCTGTGTCGGCGAGACAGCTAAAGAAACCATACTGCCACTGAGGCAGAAGTTAAACCTTTACGTTAATCTACGTCCCGCCAAGGCGTACCCAGGTGTACCTGCTTTGAAGCCCGAGACGGACCTCATGATCGTCAGAGAGAACACTGAGGGCATCTACAAGATGATCGGCGATAGGTCACCGAAATCCGCTTTCAACGTCAGGGTCGTCACATACGAGGCATCCTATAACATCGTCAAGTACGCCTTCGAGTATGCAAAGGCAAATGGGAAGAAGAAGGTGACCGCGGTGCACAAGGCCAATGTCTTGGATTACACCGATGGACTGTTCCTTGAGGCTGCCCGTGACGTAGCAACAGAGTACCCCGACTATGAGTACAACGAGCTTATCGTCGATGCTGCGGCTATGAGATTGGTGATGTACCCCGAATCCTTTGAGGTCGTGGTTACAACCAACATGTTCGGCGATATCCTCAGCGACGTAGCCGCTGGACTCGTCGGTGGATTAGGCATGGCCCCCTCAGGCAACGTAGGAGAAGATATATGTATCTTTGAGCCAGTGCACGGAAGCGCACCTGATATCGCAGGAAAGGGAATAGCTAACCCATCCGCGTGCATCCTGAGCGCAGCAATGATGCTGGAATGGCTCAAGGAGAAAGACGCAGCTGAAATGGTAGTGGCAGCAGTACTCAAGGTTCTTGAGGAAGGAAAAGTCAAGACACCGGACCTCGGCGGAAAAAATAGCACCAATGAGTTCGCAGAGGCTGTGGCGGCGGCTCTCTAGCACATTTTTCTCCTGTTCAGCAACTTTATTAACGTCTTCTAGGTATACAACCTCTGGTTTACAACTCGGCTGGGATTAATATGTCTGAGGAAAAGGATAAGATGCGCAAGGTCACCGGAGGCGACTTTGAGAGAGTCGTCGGGGTGATAGGTAACCCAGTCCGTAGACGCCTCATACAGAAGCTCAGTGAGGGACCGGATTACACGCTGAGACTTAGTAACGAGCTCAACATCAACCAGCAGCTCGCCTCCAAGCACATGAAGGTCATCAGGAACGCCCAACTGGTAGATGTAGTACGCCAGAAGAGTGCCAAGGGCGCAGACAAGAATCTGTTCAGCCTGAACAAGTTCTACAGCCTCCAGATAGACTTCAGTCCAAACCTCTACAACCAGCGCCTCATCAGTTTTAACAACCCCCAGCTATGGGTCACGGCCGACAACTACATGGACAAACTGGAAGACCAGATAATGGAACTGGACGAGGAAGGGTGCGGCGTAGATAAGATTAACCCCCTCGGCAGTATAGTGCAGACTATCGATGATGAACTCGAGAGTCTGGAGAAGCGTAGGGCTCGCCTCCTCTACATCAGGAACCTGGCCATGAACGCCAGTGTAAAAGCCCTTGATGAGCTAGACAGGAAGAAGCGGCAGATAATGCACTTCATTATCAATCAGGGGTCAGCGAGCATCGAGTCAATCTCAGCGCACATGCAACTCCGTGAGCAGATCATCCGTGACATCGTGGACGACTTGGAACACGAGGATATAGTGAAGAGAATAGGAAACATGGTCTACCTGATGGATATAGTCTAGGATGCGTCAGACCATAACGTTTTTTAACTATCTATAGGTATACAACCTTTGGTTTACAACTAAAGGTGGTATACTGTCAAGTGGTGAAAATAACTAAAACCCACACAATAATGCTCAACGAACGTCTCGCCACACGTATGCTGCCTCAAACCGTAAAGGAGAACTAAAATTTGAGTGCACAGGGACAACCCATCATCATCCTCAAGGAGGGTACTGAGCGCTCTACCGGCAGGGACGCACGTGGCAGCAACATCATGGCTGCTAGGATCGTCTCTGAGGCCATAAAGACCAGCCTAGGCCCTAAAGGCATGGACAAGATGCTGGTTGACAGTTTTGGGGACGTTACCATCACCAACGACGGAGCTACGATGCTCAAGGAGATGGATGTACAACACCCAGCGGCCAAGATGATGGTAGAGGTCAGCAAGACCCAGGACGATGAGGTGGGTGACGGAACTACAAGCGTAGTCATCCTAACAGGGGAGCTACTAGGTAAAGCCACTGAGCTCATGGACAAGAAGGTCCACCCCACAGTTATTATCCAGGGATTCAGGCAAGCAGAGGAGCAGGCGCTGAAGATCCTTGACGAGATCGCCGAGAAGGTAGACCCCAAGGACAAGAAGGCACTGATGAAGGTCAGCAAGACAGCCATGGCGAGCAAGCTCATTAGCAGTCACAGCGAATACCTCAGCAACATCGCCGTAGACGCTGTTCTACAGATCGCTGAGCCCACAGACGACGGTTTTAGCGTCGACCTTGACATGATCAAGATCGAGAAGAAGCCAGGCGCATCAATGACTGACACAAAGCTCATCAGTGGACTCATCATCGACAAGGAGGTCGTTCACAACGGCATGCCCAAACAGGTGAAGAAGGCAACCATCGGGCTGCTCAACGCAGCTATGGAGATAGAGAAGACAGAGTTCGACTCGAAGATCGCCATCGAGACTCCCGACCAGATGCAGGCCTACTTAGATCAGGAGGAGCAGATGCTCCGGGATATGGTCAAGAAGGTCAAGGACGCAGGCATCAACGTGCTATTGTGCCAGAAGGGCATCGACGACATGGTGCAGCACTTCCTGAGCCGTGAGGGCATACTTGCCTCTCGCAGACTCAAGAAGAGCGACATGGAGGCGTTGGCCAAGGCCACGGGCGCGAAAGTCGTTAACAGCGTTGATCAGCTAAGCGCCGAGGACGCGGGATACGCGGAGCTCGTCGAGGAGAAGAAGATCAGCGACGATAAGATGATCTTCGTGGAGGGCTGCAAGAACCCGAAGGCAGTAAGCATCCTCATAAGAGGCGGTACTGAGCGTGTCGTTGACGAGGCGGACAGAAGCATCCATGATGCATTGTGCGTCGTCAAGGACGTGGTCGAGGAGCCCAAGATAGTAGCAGGTGGCGGAGCACCCGAGATAGAGGTGGCTCGCCAGCTACGTGACTTCGCCGAGGAGCTTGTTGGACGTGAACGCCTAGCGGTGGTCGCCTTCGCTGATGCTATTGAGGTTATACCCACTACTCTCAGCGAGAACAGTGGAATGGACCCCATAGACGCCATCAGCGAGATGCAGAGCGAGCACTCCAAGGGCAACAAGTGGGTAGGCGTCAACGGCTTCGACAACGTGGTCGCTGACATGGCCAAGCTCAACGTCTATGAGCCCATGGTGGTCAAGGCGCAGGCAGTCAAGTCTGCAACTGAGGCCTCGACGCTGCTACTGAAGATCGATGATATAATCGCGATACAGAAGATGAGCGCACCCCCAGGTCCTCCAGGCGGAGGAATGGGCGGTATGCCGGGCGGCATGGGTGGCATGCCCCCCATGATGTAGGAGGTACATGAAGAATGTCATACTATAGTGCAGGCGGACAACCCGTGATAGTCCTCAGGGAGGATACTGAGCGCAGCAAGGGCAGGGATGCCCGTAAGAGCAACATGATGGCGGCACAGATCATTGCAGAGGTCCTCAAGACCACTCTAGGCCCCAAGGGTATGGACAAGATGCTCATCGACAGCCTTGGTGACATCACTATTACGAGTGACGGCGCCACGATTCTCGACGAGATCGATGTGCAGCACCCGGCGGCCAAGATGATGATCGAGGTAGCGAAGACTCAGGACAAGGAGGTCGGCGACGGCACGACAACCAGCGTGGTTTTCGCTGGTGAGCTGCTGAAGAAGGCCAACGGGCTTCTGGAGGACAACATCCACCCGAGCATCATCATCGCTGGGTACCAGAAGGCATCTGAGAAGGCGCTTGAGACTCTAAGCAAGGTCGCGGTTGACGTGGACTTGGAGGATCGTGAGACCCTCATGAAGCTCAGCAACACTTCCATGCGTAGCAAGGCTGTGTCTGACGCCCGTGATCACCTGAGTGGCATCGTCATTGATGCTATCAAGCAGGTGATTGAGCAGAGGAACGGCGAAACTCTTGCTGATGTTGAGAACGTCCAGATCGTGAAGAAGGAAGGCAAGAGCCTCCGGGCGACCGAGCTGGTAAGGGGAATCATCGTCGACAAGGAGATCGTTCACGCTGGCATGCCTAAGAAGATCAAGGAAGCCAAGATCGCGTTGATTGACACTCCGTTGGAGGTCAAGAAGACAGAGTTTGACGCCGAGATCAGGATCACCAGCCCCGAAAGCATCAAGGCTTTCCTGGATCAGGAATCTGAGATGCTGAAGAAGAAGGTGGATCAGGTCGTAGCGACTGGCGCCAACGTGGTGTTCTGCCAGAAGGGTATCGACGATATGGCTCAGCATTACCTTGCTAAGGCAGGGGCGCTTGCTGCTCGTCGAGTCAAGAAGAGCGACATGGAGAAGCTGGCCAAGGCAACTGGCGGTAAGGTAGTCAACAACTTGGCTGACCTGAATGAGAAGGATCTTGGTCATTGCGGAGTCGTCGAGGAGAAGAAGGTCGGTAACGACAAGATGATCTTCGTCGAGGAGTGCAAGGACCCACAGGCGGTAGCCATATTCATCCGTGCAGGACTTGAGCGCATGCTGGACGAGGCAGAGAGAACGTTGAACGACGCTCTCTACGTCATCAGCGACGTCGCCAAGGTCCCCAAGATGGTCGCCGGAGGAGGCAGCATCGAGATGGAGATGGCGAAAGAGGTACGCGAATACGCGACGAAGATCGGCGGCCGAGAGCAGCTGGCCATCGTGGGATTCGCGGAGGCCTTGGAGATCATCCCCAGGATTCTCGCCGAGAACGCTGGCTTGGATATCCTTGACACCATGGTCGCCATGAAGGCGGCTCATGCAAAGAAGGGCGGCCAGAGCATGGGCGTTAACGTCTATGACGAGGGCGTCATCTCTATGATGGAGGAGGGCGTCGTGGAGCCCATGGTGGTGAAGGAGCAGGCTATCAAGTCTGGTATCGAGGTCGCGTCAATGATCCTGAGGATCGATGATGTGATGGCCGCTAAGAGCGGTGGCATGGGTGGCCCAGGTGGCCCACCCGGCGGAATGCCAGACGACATGGACATGTAGGTCCACTCCCCTATTTTTTTAAATTAAATATATTGATTATTTCGAGTTGATGTATTCGACGATTGCGTCGGTTAGGTCGTTGATGTATCTTTCTCCGTGTTCTTTGGATGCTTGTTTCGGGTCTCCTAGTACGCCAATGGGTGAGAGGGCCGCGATGCCGTGTGTGAATATCTTTTGTGTGGCTTCCTCGTCGAATGCCCCTATGTAGCCTTTTGCGTCGCCTGTGAGTTCTTCTCTGACGCTGCTTGGTTTGGCGTACATCATCATGGATACTTCTGCTTCCCCTGCGTGGGCTCCTGAGTCTTCCTTGGAGACTCCCAGGTCTGTGCTGGTGGCCATAATGTAGTCCACGAAGCCTATCAGGTCCGTGTATGCAACGACGTCCACGTTCTGGTCTATGGCTTTTAGCTCCTTGGATACTTCTTGGAGTGGAGCGAAGTTGCCTCCATGGCTCGGCAGAATGATTATCTTCTTGAAGCCGTGTCTTGCTAGGCTGGTCACGTAGTCTTTGAGCACCATGTGCAGTGTTTCTTTTCTTAGGGTTATGGTTCCCGGGAACATCATGTGGTGCTCGGAGCACCCCACGTTGATGGTGGGGGCTTTCAGCGCGTTCCCGAGTTTCTCTGCTACGTTGTAAGCGAGCACGTCGCCAAGGATCGTGTCTGTTGACACTGTGAGGCATGGGCCATGTTGCTCGTTACTTCCGACGGCGAATACGGCTGTCTTGTAACCGTTCTCGATGGCTTCCTTTATCTCAGGGGAGGTCATGTCCGCGATATCAATCATGAAATGATGTTGTTTTTTGTAGATAAAAAATCTACACCTCGGTGATGGAGTGTTTCTGTCTTCGGGGTTCAGTATTAATTGATATTAGTTATGTTGACGTACACATCTGGTATCGTCGTCTGAGATGTATTATCTCAGTCATGCTTGACTATTTTAGTGTGATTCTCTTGATCTTCTGTTTTCTCTGTTAATGCTTGTTTGTGAAACGCCTCCAGACTCTCCTCTAAGTGCCTCCTCTGTGTGATATCTCTGAGGTAGCATAGGTACGCAGGTTGGCCGAGGTAACTGATCTTTGAGGCTGAGACCTCGACTGTCCTTATGGCGCCGGTGCTTGTTCTGATGTTGATCTCGAAAAGCTGGCTCGGTCCATTGTTCATGTACTGGGGGTCAAGGTGCCGGTGGATCTCCTCCTCTGTCTCGACAACATAATCCTTGAGGGGTTCGCCTATGAAGTACTCCGGTCCATCGCAGCCATACATGTGGCACGTGGCGTTGTTCGCGAAAACGATCTTGTCGCCAATAATGATGAAGATGCCGTCTCTGCTTTCCTCGATGACTTTTCTGTATAGTTCTTCGGCGCGGTGTTTCTCTACTGTGTGTCTTATCCTCTTGGAGAGGACTTGGTAGTGGCTATGTCCTACCTCCTTTTTCAGGTAGTCGTCTATGCCTGCTTGGAACGCGGACTCGGCTACTTCTTCGCTGCCCTGTCCAGTGTAGAGGATGAAGGGTACGTTGCTGTTTTTTCTCACCTTTTGGGCCAGCTCGATGCCGGTCATTGTGGTCATTTTGTAGTCGCTGATGACTATGTCGTAGCTGTTCTGGCTCTGAAGTTGTATGGCTTTCTCGGGGTCGGTGACAGAGTCCACGATGATTTCCTCGTCCAGTTCCTCTAGAAACAGTTTGGTGAACTCAAGCTGGTTCTCCTCGTCGTCTACGTGGAGAATTCTGATTGATTTGTTGTTCACTTTTGCCTCGGTCATTTCTATTCCGCCTTCCCCCGATTCCAGACGCTTAAATAGATTGATTATATTGATGATTATAGATATGTTAATTGAATAATAAATGTCTCTATAATATATAACTATCGGAAACAAAGAAATTGTTACATGAAAGCAATATTGCTTAGATATGATAATTTTGATACAAGATAAAAAATAGTGACGAATTTAGTCATATAATATTATGTATTTTAGATTTTTAGTGACTAAGTGAGTTATTTGATGATAAAAAATGAATAAATATAGGGTATAAATAAACTAATAGTTTCTATATGCAGTCTTCGTAGGCTCACTAGATATTGCCTATTCATACTCACCCTCCTGAAACCTCAATAAGAATTTTCGTGAAGGCAAACCGGGGCTAATGGCAAAAAAGACACTAGAGATAGTTGAAACTGAGATTACACCGTTCCCAGCCAGAGCCCTTAACAAGTTTTCGAATCTCCTCAAACTGCTAACCTCGACATCGATATTTCTTGCTATAAACGGTTTGATAGTCACGGCGTTCAGCACCATGTTATATGAACTTGAAGTTAGACCCGTGATACTGTCCATTGCGTTTCTCGCGACTTTTTCGGTTTATAATATGAACAAAGCCACGGACAAGGCCGAGGACTCCATTAACAGGCCCGAGACAGCCTCCAGAGGAACACTCTTTTTCCTTGTACCCTCGATCGCCGCTATGGTGATGTGCCTACTGTTAAGCGCTTCAATCGGTGTAGAGGTGTTTTCAATTATGGCAGCGTCATTCGTATTGTCGATTCTTTACAGTGTCAAGTTAGCGGAGTCACTTCCGAGGCTCAAGGAGATTGTTGGCGTGAAAAGTGTCCTTGTGGCTTTAAGCTGGGGGTTCACTGGCTCGCTTCTGCCGGCTATCTCTCAGCCGGTGGATGCTGTGAAGGTGTTTTTAGCGTTTGCGTTCATCTTCATTCAACTCTTGGTGAACACGATTCTTTGTGATATTCCTGACATGGATGGGGACAGGGCTTCAGGCGTAAGGACTTTGCCTATTGTTTTAGGTTTGGATGCGACCCGAAAACTATTGTTGTTCATTAATAGCCTCATGTTGCCCTGGCTGTTCTACTGCCTTGTGACTGGATTGTTTTTGGAATATATGCCTGCGCTGTTCTTCGGGATGGTCTATGGTTACTTAATAATCTGGGGTTTCTCAAGGAAGAAATGTAAAAGATTGCTGGTTGAGATAGCGGTGGACGGGGAATGGATACCCCTGATAGCTTTCATGAAGCTGCTTTAGCCATGATAAAGTGAAAAAATGGACTGCGCTCATTGAGACAATTGATCTATTTTTGGAGTCTTTTCGAGGTTTTAGAAACCAAGCGAATAAATATTGCTTTGATAGAACAATCTATTGAGGTTTGAGCTTTGAGTTCCCCATACCTTAAATTATTTAGATCCGAGCTCAAGTTGAACATTATTTCGAGTCTCTTAGGAGAGAAAAAAAGGCTTAGTGTCCTCAGAGATGAGTTAGGCAGCAGTGGTTCCACGATTATTCACGCTCTCCAGGACCTTGAAGCCATTAACCTGACTCGGAAGGTTGGTAAAAACTATAAGTTAACCTCCCTTGGCGTCATGCAGGCTCTGCTTATCGAGGAGGCTTCCTCTGCCGTGGATGTGTTGGAACGGTTTCAGGAGTTTTGGCTCCAACACGACGTTACGGCTATTCCCGGTTATCTCTTGCAGAGGATTGGAGCGTTACAGGAGGCGTCACTGATCCGGGATAATACTATAGAGTTGGATAGGGTTCATTCAACTTTTCAGCAGCTTCTCTTGTCCTCTAGGAGGGTGCGTGGCTTGTCCCCTATCTTCCACTCTGACTATATCGGGGCTTTTCAGCGGTTGCTCAGCGAGGGAGCGAACGTAGAGCTTGTACTAACCCGTGACGTACTCAGCAGGACATTGAGTTTGGCTGACTCCCAACAGCTCATAGATTACGTGATGAAGGATAAGCTGAGGGTGTACCTGGCTGACGAGCTAAGAGTCGCCTTGACGGTGACCGAGAACAGCTTCTCCATAGGTCTGTTTACTAATGAGGGGCAGTACGACTACAGCCAGGACCTTGTTTCCGACAATCAGAAAGCTATCGAGTGGGGCGAGGAGCTTTTCCGGCATTATCTTAAGGAAGCAAAGAGACTGGATCTTGGGGAGTTGAATCTCATTTAGATCCCTCTCTGTTGTGAGTTCTGTTTGCTTCAAGATCAGTGTTTTTCCAGTTTCTCACCTTCTATGGTGAATACAGTGCCCTTGTTTAACGGAGTTTATGTGCTTATGAGCCGAGAATTTCACCGAAAAAAGCCGTTACCTATACGCTTTTTTACACCTATTTTGATCAAATCTAGGCTGTTCTGGGGTTAGTTTTCGCTGGAGAAGGCTTTTACACGGTTTTCCGTGGTACCCCCCCCCCTCCCCCCCTTTGAGGCTATTTTAACATGATGCGTGTTACAAGTTACTAGTGACACGGATATTGAACTTCTCAATATAACAAATTAGTTGGAGTTTTAATATGTTTTTCGCATTTGCCAAAAAAATTTAAAATTACTAATTGCTATTATTATTTTTTAATAATGAAAAAAAAATACTT
>JAOZHP010000095.1 GCA_026014815.1 Candidatus Bathyarchaeota archaeon | reverse complement strand
GAGAACTGCCTCCTTCCCGCCTAGCTCACCTTATTTTCTCAAGGGTCATACCGGGGCTGACGCCGTGAACCCAAGAGCAGTCATCCTGAGCATCCTAGGGTGGTGTCCAGGCGTGCAGTCCGCGGCAAGATTCCTGCCCGACAAAGACCTACCGACAAGCAAGTTAGCAGCTTCGCTGCTCATCGGCTTGATGGTAATGTTCTCAGGATTCCTGGCCGCGCAACAGCTTCAACTGGTCTTGGGTTTGCGAGGCGGAGCTTGGAGAGTCATCAACGAGAGTCCGTCCCTAGTCGCAGCCGACGACGACTTATACCTTTTCGTAAGCGTGCGGACCGATGGTATCGGCATCCAAGAGCCCATCGAGTCGAGCTACAGGGTGAAGATCGATCTCCATGGCAAAGTTTACGAGAAGAAGGATGCATTAGGCGTGGGCGACGCCATAATCATAAAAGACGATCTCTGGCTGCTCGCTTACACTTCAGGTGGAGTGAAGGTAGTAGAGTCGACGGATGGCGAATTCTGGGGCACTCCAGTCACCGTAGCAGAGAACCGGGGAGAAGAGTACAGCTCTATAGACGAGTACTTCAGGTCGGGCACAGGATTCACGGTGTACGAGGATCCCAGCCTTGCCAAGCTGAGTGATGGCCGCGTCCTCATGGTCTTCACGCGCAGAACTAGGATGGATCTAAAGAGATTAGATGGAATGAAGTACGTAAACGACACTCTTGAGGTCTATTATTCTATTAGAGGTGTAGACGGGGAGTGGAGCCCACCGTCCCGCGTACCGGGCTTGATCTCGGAAACCAGAACTGGGCGTTCGCCTAGGCAGGACGAGTGGATCCACCATATGGCTGCGCCCCTAGAGCCCAGTTGTTTCAATCTCCTCGACGGCTCCGCGGGGGTGTTAGCTGTGGACATAGACGCCGTCACGGATGCCGTGAAGGGTATATTGTTCACCCAGACGGACGGAAGTGGGTGGTCCGAGCCGAGGCATCTCCCCTACATTAGGGGTAGGAACCCTCATATATTGAGCAGCCAGACGCTGGGCGGATACGTCATAGCCTATGACAACTTGGACCAAGATCAGGTAGAGGTCGCGTTCTCCGCCGATCTGGAGAGCTGGGGGAACTTTTCTCGTCTACCGATCCTTGAGGGGTATAGGTGGCCCGGGCACCCAGAGCTGGCTGAGATCGGCGGAGCCGTCGTGGTGGCGTACGAGAGGTTCCCTGACATCTACCTATCCTACAGGGAAGGCGGCTCAGGGTGGAGGGGCATAGTGAAAGTTGAAAATATTGTATCCGAGGACGCCCTTATGATTGCGGGAGCCGCCAGGATGACCGTGATCTCAGCGCTCACTGGTGGAGCCCTAGGAATAGTCGCCCTAGTCGCGACACTAAACCTGCATGGGCGAAAAGCAGATAGATTGGGGGATATCATCGCTTAAAACTTATGAGAAGGTGGGGAGGGTTTGCTGGCTCCGAGGCAATGGCTTGATGGTGTTATGATTCCTTGCCTCAGCCCTCCCCACCAAAGAATGGGATTTATCACCGCTTAAAACTTACGAGCGATCGAGTTTGTGTAGGTAGCTACCAGAATTTCCACCAGGGTTTCTTTTTGGTGGGTATCTCTTCGGCCGGTTCCTCCTTGACTGGTTCCTCTCGGGGCTCCTCTTCTTCGGAGGGTGGCTCTTCCACTACGGGCTCCTCCAACTCCTCTTCCTCGCGGGGTTCCTCCTCGATTGGCTCCTCCGTGACTGGTTCCACTTCAGGCTTCTCTTCTCTCTTCTCTACGGACATTTTCCAAACCTTCACCTCTGAAATAAGCGTATCACCGCTTAAAGGTTACGAGCGCGCGTTATTGAAAGATGAAAATATAGAAAATGTGGAGTTATCATTTTTCTAATTCGGCTTTTGTTTGTGGTGCTAAACGATAATATATCTCCCTACCATCTCTAGTGATTAATAACAAATCATCATCTCGTAATTTTTTTAATAATATAGCAGCGGTTACTCTTTTTGTCCCCATCTTTTCTGCTATATCAATAGCCCGAGCTTTATTGAGATCATAAATATGTTTTAATATTTGTCTTCGTTCAACTGATAATTTAAATATTTTATCTCTAAACGAAGTATCATGATACACTTTACCCTCACTTCTAGCTTTACCAATTTTATCTGCAAAGTCATATAATTTTTCAAATGGTTCCAATCTGAGGTCGTCATTACTTAAAGAATATTCATTAGTTTCCTTGCTTAGAAAATTAAAATATTTTTTAATGATTTTTTCATTCTCGGCTACCTCTCTTTTATCTTTACAATATTTGAAAATATACATTTTCCACTGCTCATCAAAATAATTTTTCCAATCTGATAATGATTTAGAACCCTCCCATAAAGGTAGTATTTTTTCGTCGGAATACATGATTTCGATTTGATCTTTCTGGGCTAAAGATTGAACAGATACAACATCAAAATATATTTTATCATCTTCATCCCCAAATAAACTAGTTAACTCAGCTTCAATGTATTTACGATAATCATTTTCTTTAAATCTATCAAAGACCCGTATGAGGTCTGAGTGTCTAAACCCATCTTTAAGTTTATAATAATTTATATTAAAAATGTCTTGAGGTAATTTATTAGTCATATAGTTATGAACTTCCATAGGACAATCTTTTGATAACTCAAAT
>JAOZHP010000008.1 GCA_026014815.1 Candidatus Bathyarchaeota archaeon | reverse complement strand
CATTACTACGGCTGGTCAGGTCTCTTCCTCCATAAGGCAAATGCGTACTCTGGGCCTAATCGTAGAAGATGTTATCTGTGTTATTGATCGCCAGCAGGGAGGAAGAGAGAATCTTGAAAAAATCGGATGCTCACTAAATTTTCTATTCACCAGGGACGAACTGGATAGCCTGACATCAGAAAAATGCTAAAAGGAGAAAGTTCTTCCTCTTAGTTAACATCCATCCAGGGCTAGGTAACCTAACTCCCTATGAGAAGCTTAAGTCCTTCAGGTTATCCTACAGGAAAAGAGATCTGGACGACAAGCAAGAAGCACTCCAAGATGAGAGGAAATTCAAGGAAGATGTTTCTAACTCTCAAAAGGAGGCCTCCTGCTCGTGAGCCTCCAGCATCAATCGTACTTAGAGCTCAAAAAAGATGTCGGTGAAGAGTTCGCCAGGAAAGCTCTTTTGTATAGTCTCGAATCCTTAAAGAACAATGTAAGAGCAACCGCACGGTCTTGGATGCGTAGGGTATTATTTTTTTGTTTCAGAGGAACAGTCCCTCTGTGCGGCTTCAAGAATACTGCCTTTCAACTCTTCCGTGCGGTAGGCCGGGACGAAGACAGTGGCCAGTTTCATCGTTTCATCGCTTGTGTTGACTATCCCGTGCATTACCTCCGTCGGGCACCAAAACACAACATCCGGTTCTAGAACGTACTTTTCGCCTTCAATCTCGCACTCACCCCTGCCGGTTACAACATAAATCAGCTCACCCCGATCATGCTTGTGATAATGCGTCTTGCCTTGGGGCGGCAGAATGGCGAAGGAAAATGTTAGCTCGTCTACTGGGCCCTTGTCAGGAGCAAATATATGCTTGATGGTTCTTGGATACGGATGAGGAACCTTGTATCCCTTTTCTTCCCATGCTTTTTTTACATACTTCTCGTACATTTCTATCCTCCATTTTTTTATCGCACCTTGTCAGCAAGGGTGATGATTTAGTCTTTATTGCTCTCCATCAAAGTGCGAACATAGGTCATTGAATCTAAAATGATTTTGTTGATTTTCTCTATTGACGGAACGTGTTTAAGTTTTTTCAGACTTTGTCCTCTTTTTGCTGTTAGGCGTAAGGGAAGTTCTAGACTCATAGGAAGCCTAAGTTTATATTTTGCTATTAAACGAAAGATCTTTGCATAGTCGATCATTCCCTTTCCGATAGCACAGAATTGCCAGAGGTTATTCTTTAAAACAACGTCCTTTAAGTGTAAGTGAGAGCAGTACTCAATGCAGTGGGAAAAGTCATCCTCTGGTTTAATCCTGCCACCAGAAAAGAACAAAACATTGGCAAAGTCGTAGTTGATTCTCACCCAGGCCGAGCCTATTCTTTCAATTACTTTAGCGCTTCTGCTGGCCTCATTAATGATGTCACCGTGTGATTCTACTGCCACAGTGAGGCCAATTTCCTCAGCGTAACGGGCTATGGGAACTATGTTTCGATAAAAAGCGTCAATTCTTTCCGGTGGGCCAGCATTGGTATTGATGATTCGAGCTCCCAGTTTTTTGGCGAAGTGCATGCGTTTTTTGAATAGAGCCACAACGTCAGCCTGGGTAAGGTCAAGATGACCGGAAAAAGCTACACTGCTTAGATTATATTGAGACATGAGAGTGCGTAGGTTCTTAAGGTATTCACTATTGAAATCCCCGCCTCTAATGTGCTCAATAACACCACTAATGGCTGCCAGCTCCACATATTGATACCCTAGCCTGGAGATTTCTTCCAGGGCAACTTTCAAGGGATATCCATCAAAAGCGGTTGTGCTTATGGCTATAGGGGTATCCATTCAGAAATATCCTTTCCATTAGCTAATGATATGTAACTATCCTTATTACCGCCAGGCATCAAATTGTTGTTTTCTCCAGATGGCTACTGGCTAGAAGAATTGTCTAGGTTCGATGCCTAGAAATCGACAATTACCATACTATGACACCTCAAGCTAGGGATGGCAATCCTGATCTCGTCTTTTCTCTTCTGAAAGGAGAGGGCGACGTTCTCTGGTTGGAGACAAACTTTCTTTACCTCGCCGTCAACTCTCAGGGTAAGCTCTAGATTATGAACAGGGATAATCTCTTGCACCAGGTGTCGTGATTCAAAGTCTTTAGATATAAGGGTCTTGCCAGTTTCCAATTGATAGTTAACCAAATGTATCACCAACTGGGAACCATTATTCCGCCTGAACGCTGTTATTTCTACCGACATCGGAGCTTTCAAGTGTATGCTCAAAGGTTTTTGGGCAACAAACCGTACCGCATCAGCGATAAGCCATTTTAGTTCAGGAAAACTCATTTTGACGTAGTCTTTATCAATCGCGCCGACAAAATATACCACTGAACCCTTTCCGAACCGGTTTACGGTGCATGCTGGCCAGTTGCTGGGAACTGCTGGTGGATTAGCCATGATATTTACGAACATTGTCGAGTCCGACTCGGTGTAAGGAAATACAATGCTTGCCAGAGCACGCGCTCCCTTAAGAGCTACCTTCTGAAGTGGACCCCAACTTGTTATAAAGCCGTCAGAAGGAAGGCGTCGGGTAATGGGTTGGCCCACGTCAAATTTGCTGTAGACCCTGGAGTAGGTAGCAGTATCACCGAGGTGAGAGACGCCAAGAACGTCACCAAGCTGATAATCGGGGCAGGGAGTGCCACCTTCATCCCAAAGGGACGTTTTCTCAGTACAGACTAATCCTCCGCCCCTAGTCACGTAGTCGCGCACAGCTGCCACCTCCTTTTCCGACATGCACACAGTATTAGGCAGCACCAGCACCTGGTAATCGGCAAGCGATTTGGAATCAAGTGAAGTGATGATTTTGAAAGGAATATGTTCTTCGATCAAAGCGCGGCATACACCCAAGAAGTTGGCTTCGTACCGATTCTTCATGTCAGAGCGGCCATACCAAATACGAGTATTCTCCGAATAGAAGACGGCAATAGAAGCCACCGATTTGCCTCCAAGCCAGGGCTCACGCTTTTTTATTTCGCTGTTAATCTGTGCAATGCGCTTCCACATGGCTTTCTGCAATGTTCCATCGGGCCACATGATGTCGAAAAACATCACGGAACCACCGTTGGCAATGGCTGTGAACGCTTCACTCCTCATATGATCAAGGGTTTTCATATTGGGAGTGTCGTTGTGAGTGCCAGGCCTGGTCATGATGCCTACTTCAGCTCTGTATTTACTGAGATCAACAAGTAGTTTGGTACAAACGCTCATAGGCAGATATCCTTGTCGAAAGTAGATGTCCGTATAAAGATAATCTGGCACAGACCCCACAGCCAGAGTTTGTCCACTAATAGAACGTCCTTTGAGCATGACATACTGTATCAAGGTTAGCGCTTCGGGATTGACTTGCTTTACCGCATCACAGATTTCCTTGACGAAAAGATAGTTAGTTTGATTTCGAAATCGTATGAAAGAGCGAAAGAGAGGATTGTCCCAGTCCTCCTCAGTGGGAAGATCGGCATCATACATGGAGCGGAACGACCGGCGACAATTCTCACAGTAGCAAAGATTCTCCTCAAAGAAGATCATGTCAAAATAGAAACCATCAATGTCGTAAATTTGAAGCGTTCTCTTAATCATGTCAACAAGGTATTCTCTATAGGGACTATTTGGACAAAGAACTTTGCCGAAACTTCCCCGTTTGTCGGCAACGGGTCTACCCTGTGGGTCAACCTGACGCCATTCTGGATGGAGATCATACAGTTCTTTGTCATATATAGTGGATAAATACCCGAATATGAGCTTCTTCTTGCTACGTCTATAGTCAATAATGGCCTGTAGTTGGTCGATTCCCTTTAAACCCCGATGCATCTTACCTAATCCAGCTTTACAGAACCACTTACCGTTGTGAGTCCGTACAGTGGCATAGAAAACGTCCGGATCAATTAGATCTATCGTTTCTATCACCTCAGATAAATCATACTTCTCCAGAATACGCGGGTCCCACTCTTCATAGTGCTGACTGATATAGGCTCGAGTGTAGCAACTATTGATACGTTCTGCGACTGTCATTGTTGTTTCTCCTTGTTTGTCGATTATAGGCACCGATAGCCGGTATCGACTTAGTCATCACAATATGTGCAACGGATACTTCTTCTGCGTCATCATCAACCGGGGTAGTTGTCAGTTTAGACTCAGTGTATTTGCATCTAGAACCTGGCGAACCGTACTCAGCCACAAGTGTATCTGCTTTTCCTGGGCAGCCAGGTCCATCATTGGCTGTATGTGACCACTGACGATAGAGTAGCGAGTGATGTTTTCTTGGTGGCAAATACGTACGATTTCCTCCAGAGTTCGGCGCATATGCTCAGGGGTGGCAAGGACAAGGTCTCTTGCCGGGTGAATCCATATCTGCAGGGCTGTTTGACGTTTAGAAAATGTCTTGGCAGCCTTCCTGAGGTCACTGAACGGACTCACCTGCAGCAGATCAATCTGTGGTATCTGGGCGATTTGAGCTAGCAAAGGGGTGATGTTCCCGCAGCTATGCCAATAGGAGATTCTATTATGCAGACGACAAATGTTCGTTTCATAGGGCAGTATATATTTGTTGTACAGTTGCGCAGAGACTATGGGGTGGTTGATGTCATCATTTCCCAGTATAGTGTTTTCCGATTCTCCCGTGTGCCTGGCGCGTTGTTTGCACCATTTAATCCGGTATTCGGTGGTTTTTTCCATTAATGCGTGTACCAACTCCTCATTCTCGGTGGTATCTTCAAGCAATCTGCTCCATCCTCTGAGTCCCAGCGCCAGCGGGAAAGGTCCGATACGCCAATCTGGAAATTTCACCTGAAAATGATTATGGATGGATACTATCTCTTGTATCCTCTCATAAAAGGTGTGATACCACTTCATCTGCCGACTAGAGTAAAAGTCAGGGAAGGGTAGTTCTCTAACATCACTCATTTTGTTGATAATAGGGGTCCCTCTTCGTACCCAGGGATCCTTGTCTTTAAGAAACACTGTTTTTGCACCAAAAAGGCTAGACACAAAAGCGACACCGAAGTCCAGTGGTATCGTCCGGGTGAAGAAAGTATCATCATGATAGTTGTACAAGCGCTCCTGGCAGATTCTTAGCTGATATTCCAGATAGTAGTAGGGATCGGTATAGTATCGTCGGATATCAAGGCCAATCTTCTTGTGCCAATAGGTCGGCCCGAGGAAAAGAGTACATGGTGTCTCTTCGGAGCTTGGTATCCCGGATAGTGACACGGTGCCGGTATCTTTGGTTGTTCGCAATCCGGGAAGCCACTTGTTTTGCCTTT
>JAOZHP010000094.1 GCA_026014815.1 Candidatus Bathyarchaeota archaeon | reverse complement strand
GAGGGTGAATTTGATATTATTCTTGCCACAGCCGCATTTGCAATCGAATTCGGCAAGATTGAACCACTTTGTGGAAGGTCTCCCGGCCATCTTAACGGCCATTCGTGATATAGTCATCGAATTTCCCCTCAAGCCGAATACCATTGTCCTTTATGTCCTTGAGAGTGTCTTTAATTTCACTACGACGCTCACCGCAGTCGGTCTTGGTAACACACTCATTCAGTTCATTGAGGAGTTTGGCGTTCTTCTTCCGCTGCTCTACCTCTTTATCACGCAACATACCAATATCTTTTGATGTGCCAACCCTAAAAGCGATGAGACTACCAGCCCATGTCAGAATTATACAGGCAATTGTTATCATCCATCTTTCGACTTCCATTCAGTCCTCCTTACGCTGAGTCGTTGTTTTTCCCTCCAGTGCGTCGTATGCCTGCCCGACTATGATTGGGGCGAACAGTTCCCCGATGAGCCTCTTTATCAGAGTAATATCCTCTGATTCTATTTCCAGCTCCTTGTCGGCTTCATAGACTCTTTCGGCGAGTTTGCACCGTTTATAGCTTTCTACGCCGTTTGCCCGTTCGCTTTGGTGTAATGTCAAGAGTGCTCTCGTAATTATTTTACGTAGATTAATAGGTTGCCCTTTCTCATCTGGTATTTCTTCGCCATCAAAGTCGGTGTAATTGTGATCGTCAAGTGTGATTTTCATTGTGTGTCCCCTTTAGTTAGGTACTAAGACAAATTGATGTCCGCTATTATTCCATGCATAAACATAATTATCTTCTGCCGCTCCTGGCTGTTCTACATCGTTTAAGTTCCAAATCTCGAATGTGGAGAGGTTGATGGCATCAGCTTGACCAGAGTTGTGTCGTGAAGCATGGGCCAAGAGGTCTATGCCATCAACAGTACCGGTTACAGTGATGTTGCCCGTTACATCGACTCCAGTGTGGACATCGAGGTTGCCTGCTATATCCACATTGCCTTCGATGTCTGCACCAGCATCAGCGTTCAGGAGACCATCAAGATGGACATATCCTTTGACATAAGCATTTCCGTTTTTGTCAATCTTGAACAGCGAAGCATCAGCACCAGTCATAATATCTATTCTATCATCGTCAGTAGATGATTTGATAAGCAGTTTATGCTCATTAAGATATGAGAAATTAGTTAGTGCCTGCCATATATACACTACACCACCGTTGGTATCATCAGTAATTAGTATCCCTGGAGTAGCACCGAAGACCGCATCGTCTATTGTTAAAACATTGACATTTGCTGCATTGTAGAACCTAAGTGTGTTATCGGCTGACGTAACTACCACCCGTTGTCCTGCTGCTGCTGTCTGTATCACAAAACCTGTGAGAGTTCCAACATTGATCTTGTCCGCATCGAGACTGACAATTTTTGCCGACTCGATGGTAGCATTGGCGATTTTTGCATTGGTGACAGCGAGGTTCTTAATCTTTCCCTCCGCGACGGCTAAATTCCCGATTTTGCCTTCTGTGACAGCCAAATTGCCGATTTTAGCATTTACGATTGCAGCATCAAGTATGAACGCACTCCCAATCACCATATTCGCACTGGCGTTCCATACCAGTTGATGTATTCCGCTAATATTAGTGGCAACCATGAATACATCTGCTACGTAGGCGTAGAGGTCGTTCTTGGTGTAGAAAGAGATGTAGGGATCGGCTACTGTCCCACTTCCTGATGGTGCGCCTGGCTTTGCCCAATAAACATATTTCTTGTTGGTAGAGCTGGCTACTATCTTGTAATATGCCCCGCCGTACACGAGATAGTGCCCATTCCACGCAATGCTACTACCATCCGGTGTGTCATTACTCCACACATCTCCAGTCAGGACAATAGTGTTCGTATAGAACTTGGTGGCGGTTACGGCGAAATCGTCAATAGAGGTGACGGTTATGCCTTCGGTCGTCCCCGAGACACCCGTATCTGTCTCAGGGTAGAATGAGCCTATTACGCCGGAGGTATTCCGTGCCCGAATCCAATAGTATCGTGTGGCGCCCGTAGAGCCGATATCGTCAATATAGCTCGTACCTCGTATTTCTGCAATCTTGGAAGCCTCATTGAGGGTATTCACGCTGGCTCGCCAGATCTCCATATAGTCGAAATCGGTATCGTCTGGATTAGTCCATGAGAGGGCGATTTTGGACAGACCACCAACCGCTACGAGATTACTGGCATCCCCTGGAGCGTCAAGTTTCCCCTCAATAACTATGGTATTGCGAGCTGCGTCCTCCATGGGCTGTTTCACACCGTCTGGACCCACTGCCCTCACCGTTACTTCATACTCATGTCCCTTAACGAGATCATGCGTGATTACTGTTCCGTCATCTTGTATTATGTTCATAAGAACGGCTCCTGATATAGCCTTCTCCACCATGCCGCTGATGAGGTGGGGACATTGCCAACATTATGTGATGCTTTCGAGATGAATACGTGCCACTCGTCTCCGAATTTATGGAGTACGGTATCATTGAGGTTGTAGCTTGTGGAGATATCCCATTCTCCTTGCCAGATGAGAGCTTTGTCAACAATGAGCCATGCCGGATTAATGCCCTTGAGTGCTCCTGTGAGGTCGAGCTGACCATTGAGTGCCATGACGAGAGTCAGGACGCTGGAGAGAGCTCCTGTGGGTGTTAGCGAGCCTCCTAACGACTTAGATAGGATGCCAGCAAGTCCTATAGTGTAGAGATTGGTGATTTCTGCCGGCGTTAGGGCATGGTCGTGAACACGGACATCATCCATGTCGCCTGGGAATGGGCCACTGGCTTTGTCGGCGTGCACACCTATCATCAAGTCGGTAGCCACTGCAACGGAACCCGTGTAAGTTGATATATCATCGTCGGAGACCCAAGAGCCGTTGGTATAACATGAACAATTTCCGCTTCTATCATATACAATACAGTAGTTACGCCAAACATCATCATTATAGCTGCCTGCGTGTCCTATCAAAATGCGACGAGTGCCACTTTCACCTATTATTGGTAGTAAGCTTCCGGCGTTAAAATATACACCATATCCATTACCGGCAGCAGAAACTACACCCTTTGTAAGAACGAAATAACTACCAGCACCTGTAAACTTAGCCCAGAAGGAGATGGCGAAATCGTTGGTTGTGAAATTTGTCTCAGCACCTTGCCCGCAATTAACTTGGTCAGTAGTACCATTGAGCGTAAGTGCTCCATTTGCCACACTCCTCTGGTCTACCGCGTAGACGGGGGTATTTACAGGTGTACCGTCGTTACCACTGGGGCTATCATCGACGAACACACCCCCGGCAAATCTCGCCTGACTTAATCTCCAGAATCCAACTAATGCCACGATCAGCCTCCCGACACACAGGTTAATTCATATGTCCACTCAATACGGTCACCTATTCCCACACCCACTGCTGCAAATACACTTCTGTCCATCCCTGTTCCAGCCGCGGCGGCATTAAACAGTATATGCTCCGTGATAGAGAATGCCCCTGCATATGTATGAGTGGCTACTGTTTTGTAGATATTGGCAGTAGCTCCCTCTGCCTGTGAGCCAACTGTTCTTGCCTCCCCGCAGGGTGTCTGGAGTGCTGTATCCCCGGCAGCTTCCGCGTTTGTTCCTGTTCCGCTATCGTGATATTTGTATGTGCTGAATCCAGCTACTGCCGATTGTAGCGTATCAACAAGTTCGGCAACGAAAGCGTCTGTTACGGAGTGAGCGCTGACAATACCCAAATCCTCTATAGTGCCGTCCGTTCGGAATACCCGTATACCCAGAGTCGCCTGCATCGGCACAAAACCGAATAGGAATTTGAGATACTCCATCCAGAAGTCCCGTAATCTCACTACAGTCCCGGGGTGTTTCCTTCTCAACCACATAATCAGTTTTTTCATAATCCGCTTGTTCATAGTGATTTCCCTCATTTTAGGCATCTATATTAATGGGTCGTGACTCGTTATCCTCTTCAGTACTGACAAATGTTACACCGTCGAGTTCCACTTTCTCATTTATATTATAGGGGGTGTCATCCAACCATGTCCCCTTCCAGTTGATATCGCTCACATCCACATCCCTAAGATATATCTCCCATGCACCCCGTGCAGCAGGTGGTGGCAAAGAGTCGAAACGGACTACTATGCTCGATTCATACTCCCCTGTGTTCCTGTTCTTAGACAGGACTTCGCTGAGCTCTACATTGGATGCGGTATTGAGTATGGCAGTTGGATCCCCAACAGCATCTGGTGGCACTATCTTCGGTACACCAAACTCGCCATCAGGGCTGTCGTCCTCCAGATAGGTATATAGAGCCCCATCATACTGCATCAGGGTTAGCGTCCGCATGAGTTCACTGGTACGGCTAATCTCAACAATCCTGTAGGGAGATGTATGCTCACCCTGAACACCGAACGAGTACACCTCGTACACTTCAGGTATCCGTGTCCAGTCCCAGCTCCCCGGACCCCACGTAATCTGGTTTGAGTCAACACTACCAACTACCGTCTTCCTCTCTATATCACCGTTACTGTGGCGTACCTCTAACTCGTAAGTTATCCCCGCGGAGAGGCTCAATATTCGGTCGAATGTGATTGTGCCCTCATCGGTAGCCGGATTATGACTCACAGCGGTAATCCGCCCACTCTGCCCTATATTCAGCACATCATGGTTTATCTCTACCACATCACCGACCTGTGCCGCTAATGCATCTACATCCACACCGAATGATATGACATTATTTAGGAGCTCGTTGACAAGTAATATAAATCTGGCTATTTTAGATGCCTGACTATACCCCGTCGTACCGTAGAGTGTTATGCTGGTCGGCTTGTTCAGTGACGTATCCTCGTCCCAGTTGGTCGTCCTGACGGCGAGTATTGTCTCATCATAATTACGGTCTGCGTCCCAGTATTTGACCTCCAGCATATTCGCCTGTTTCCGTGTTTCCATAAACTTCTGTATGAAGGTATCCATGTGAATGTTGCCCATGGAGAATAGCTGTGTGGAATCGCTTGCTTTATGTGCCATAGCGTAGATTGTAGTGCCCACCGGGTACACGATACCACGTCCTTCCTGACAGATACGCAGAATGGCGTCCCAGGCGGTCATAAATGTATCCCATACGATGTTGAGTTCGTATCCAATCCCGTCAATGTACTCTGCCCACTCGTTGAAAGAGCTATAGTCTACGTGGGTGGGATTTACACTGCAACCGTAGACAGCCTCCGCATTACTGTTTCCAGCATATGGATACGTGGGATGGCAAAGGTTGGTGTCACTATTATAATAACCCTGGACGAGTATATCGTATACTGCCCATGCGTGGTTATTCGCATCCTTCTGCGCCCATACGGAACCATTATACACCCACACTTTACTCCGCTCTATATCCACCTGTATATCGAGATCGCTACTCACTTGCCCTGATGCGA
Organism: Candidatus Bathyarchaeota archaeon; assembly: GCA_026014815.1. Taxonomy (GTDB): domain Archaea; phylum Thermoproteota; class Bathyarchaeia; order TCS64; family TCS64; genus RBG-16-57-9. The sequence goes on along the minus strand of JAOZHP010000094.1, from coordinate 7,538 downwards.
GTGCGATAATGCCCAATAGTGGCTCACCTGGATACGTAAACCCCTCCCGATTGCCGGCAGAATCCCTCTCGGCATACACAATACCTGCCAGGTTAATGAGTTTAACAATGCTTGATGAATTTGCAGTTACCCTTATCTCGTAATCCTTACCGGCGTCAAGTGGGTTTCCTTCTGATGTTGCCCTCATAGTGACACGAATCGGCTTATCTGTCCTGCGAGACGTTCTTGCCCCGATAATCTCACTACCAGCATGTGTAGTCCTCTTCAGGTTATCCTTTTCATACAGTGTGTAGAACTCTTTCCATGCTCCTGTATCGTCCGTGCTAAACTCCCTGTATTGAGCGAAGAACTCACAATCTGCTTCCTCCATACCGCCTGTTTTATTCATACCATAGAGACCGTATGGAAGCTCAAACATGAACTCAATGTTGTGTACGTCGGATATTTTAAGCAAAGGGCTAAACCAGTCCGCACCAGTTGGAAGATTGTCGGGATATCTCACCTTACCAAAGTCATCACCCGCCCATGTACTAAAATAAGCTATAATGTAGGAGTCGTCCAATACCGGCTCCGTAGTAGTTAGAGTGTAATGGCTACTATCTGTGGCAAGCCTGAAATAGATATAATATGTGGTATTTGTCTCACAGTAGGCCTGACCACCGCCCTTTATGGGATATACTGTACCATGTAGAAGGAGAGTATGTGCATCCCATGAGATAGAGCGGGTGGCTGGAGTGAAATCAAAATTGGCAGCCCCTTTATTAGCCTGCGGTGAATCCAGATATAGTACCTCAGTCTGTGGATAATTGCTGTACGTGATATCAAACCCATATATCATCGTCTGTTCCGGCAACCCGGGTCGTGTTTCCCAGTCCACGTCCCTGTTGAAATTCCCTATCGCCTGCCCATTGATAATTATATCGTTGGCAAAGGATGCCGTGCCATTCCCGAGCTTCCATCCCTTACCCAGATCACCATTGTCATCAAATAGCGGATAGAAATTAAGTTGCCCTACACGGGTGTTGATGTATGTCATCCCAGGTTGGGCTGAAAACTTCACCTCATAGTGTAAATTGCCAAATGTGTATTCGGGTAGGGCACGCTCATCCACTTTATGAGCCGCCAATGAGTATAATGCATACAAATACTGTTTATCCCCATCAATGACCACATACCGGTTCTTTAATATCGGTCTCACTCTTGTCTTCCCGTAGATTACTGGCATTGCTGAGCCGTATGCAGCCGTGGGATTACTCCTATGTCTCCACGAGTACGATGGTGATGTCGATTGGTCTTTCTCTTTCTCTTGCAGATACGCGTTGAGGATATTGCTCCCTATTAAGCTGGCAAACATCAGAGCAGGGTTTCCTGTAGCGTATCCTACTGTTCCCATCATACCCATAGCCGTGTAGCCCAGAACCATCCATGTTTGTCTGTCACCGCCGGTCGGTATAGGCATTACTGTGTATTCGTCCCTACGAGCGGGAAGGATTTCAGTTAATGGTAGGGGGATCACTTGCCTATTGTGAACAGTAATACACTCACCGGAATACTTTATGAATTCGGATAATGGCTTTCCTTTCCCCCACGCGTATTCGGTCGTGGTAGACCCGCCTGTGAGTGGATTCAGTATATTAGTTACCCTGAACATAATCTATAGTATCCTACTATTTGAGGTTTTAAAGAGCTTACTTTGGACACAATCACTCCTGTTTTCTTCATTGTATGTATTATTCTGTTGCCCGTTATGAGTACTCCGGCATGTGTAATCCACCTCGGGTGTATCCGCATTAGTACTATCAATGGTACGTCCTTGTCTGAGGGACTGTATACCTCTTCCCACAAACGGGATTTCAGTTCCTTACCCGCAAGCATATCAATAGTCTGGAAAGCGAAGGAATCTATAACAAAATCCGGCAGCGCTATCCCGTACTCTCTAAACACCTCTATGGCCAGTCCCCAGCAATCGAGTCCTGTCTCGATGTCTCTGCCTCTTTCCACAAACGGCTTCCCCAGAAACTTAACCATACATGCCTCCTACAATGCCCGGACTTCCGCCATAATTCCGTGTATTGTTCCGTAATTTACAGTCAGCAAGTGTGTGGTCACAATCTGTATAGATAGCCGCTACGTATTGGCATAGTGCCCCTGTGAATTTGTGACGGCAGAACCCGGGTACATACTTGTCGCGTGGGAACCGCCGATTTAATAGGCTTGGAATACCAAGTACAAATGTCACAACATCAGTACTGACCTCGCAGCTCAGCACCTCTGCGGATTCATCTATGGCGGCTTCAGTGAGGGCGAGATGGCTTGAATGAACTACCAGCATTCGTATGATGCTGCCGATGAGTCCATTGGTTGCCCTTACCCGTGTTCTGAGAGTGCTATTGAGTACAAGTTCGCCTATTTGTAGCCTGCACTCAGGGAATTTGCCCTCCAGGTTGGCTTCAATGTCCTCCATGGTGAGTGGGATAGCGGTATATACACTCTCGCTACCAGTCGGCCATGTCAGACTTGAGTTGTTATTTGTGAAGCGTAATGGAGCACTATATCCCGTGGTGGTAATCTCCAGTAACCATATCCACGCACCAGGCGCTGCTAACTTGTTCTGTTCGTCCTTATAATCGCCTTCCAGTATATTCATTATACCTGCTCCAGTACAAAATCAATATTCCATTGCAGGAAATTGGTATGCTCCCACGGTGTGTATATTACCGGTTCAAGGAACCTGACATTGTATGATGTGGAATCTTCAGGATTAGTCCATGTGAAGAGTTCCGAACCGGCCCTTCTGGCATTCTCGAATGTTCTAAGTGTATTCTTGTTAGCCTGAGACATACCTCTATAGCTCACTGTCCACCTACGGGCAATCCTCGTGAATCTCGATCTCGTCTGTACATAGCCACCCTCGAACTGGCTTCGTATCGTGGGATTCTGTGCCATAGTGTCCTCGAATCTGCCTACTACAGGAGTATGCACCAGAGTACCATGTATGTATAGTGTCGGAAACGCTGCCATGATTTATCCACCTCTAACTGTTTTAGCAAAAGCGGGATTTGTGTGCATTTCGTCCATAACTGCACTAATGACCCACCGCTTACCGTCAAATTGCTTGCCGGTAACATTGAGATTTACAGGGACACCTTTGTTCGTGATGTTTATTTCTACCCCGAGTGCCGGCTTCCGTGCGAACTCACTCCCTGGCGTGTAGACACCACCGGGCTCCATCATACCCAGACCACTTGGAGGTGGATATGTTCGTAATCCTGGTGTGTAGTAGCGTGGTTTGGCAAAAAGCAGATCCCACAACGATGGAGCGCCGATGCCTCTCTCCCTCTTACCTCCAAAGAGCGCAAACATGAGATCTCCCGCTATTACCTCTGCTATCATCCGGTTGAATGCCCTTAGTATACCCTGGAACATACTTTCCATGAAATCAAGGAAGCTACCGCCCTCGCTGATGAATTTCTCTATGGTATCCGCCCATGATGATTGTATACTGAGCATTGCGGTCTCGAATGAGTCAGCCCACTGTTTTATCTCAATATCTATAGTGCCAAACATCCTATCCATGGCTATCTTCCACTGTCCTGCCATGAATCCTATGTTCTCACCTGTTGTTTTCACCTCTGTATCCAGCTCGTTCAGGCGTGCTCTGATCTTACCCAATAGCACATTGACTGCATCATAGTCTCTCTCGACCTGCTCCAGCCAGTAAGTCTCTCGCATGAAGACATCGAAGAGACCTTTTATTCCGGCTGTATATTCTTTGAAACCTGCTACCAACTTACCAACGAGACCATCCATGTCGTCCAGTCCCTCTGCGACAAACCCAAAACCAGCACCAAAATCTGCTTTCATTTGCTTCGTGGTTGCTGAAATTGCCTCGCTCCATATCTCTTTGAAGGTTAATGCTGGTTCTTTCTGTGCAACAACACCTGTTCCGAACTTACCGAGACTGAAAACGCCATATCCGGGTGGTCTTTCTCTACGTGCTCTTGCTCCTTCTAAGAAACCCTCCCGGGCGTATTCCGGTAGACGAGCAGCTCCCCATCCGGTGAGCCTGTCAAGAATACTCTCCGCATGTGTTTGGGCGGTTTCTTTCATAGATTGTTTCATCTCGTCGGAGGTTTGTTTCCATACAGCCCTGAGTGTATATAGGGAGGCGATCAATATTATGAATGGATTAGCAATCACCAACGCCAGTGCGACCATTTTAGACACAAGGCTCGTTATGATAAGCAGTAGTGGCCCACCCACTACCAGCAACACACTAATCGCGGTAGTCCACTTCATTATAGACATAATGGCATCTCTATTAGTTTTGATATATGCTTTAAAGGTTTCAAGATTGTGTCGGATTGTGTTAGCGACTTGCTCTATAGAGGGTGCGAGTATGCTACCGAGTTCGATAGATACTCTCTGTGCCTCACGGAAGAGTTGTCCGAGTACCTCTGTAAAAGCTCTCATCTGTTTACTGGCTACCCGCTCTGTTGTACCACCGGCAGTCTTGATCTCGGTGGCATATCTGCGTAGTGCAACCGATCCGTAATTGAAGAGTGTTATCTGCCCAGCGATAGCTCTCCGTCCGAATAATACCTCGAATACCATATTCCTGTACGCGTCTGATGATCCCACCAGCTTGTCACTTATCTCACCAATGACATCAATAAATGGCTTCATTAGTCCAGTAGCATCATATACCTCCAAACCAAGTTCGTACATGAGTGAACTCATCGCGGCCGTAGGTGACATGAGGTTGGTCATAGCACGACGCAATACCGTACCAGCCATAGAGTTACCAGAAACGAGTATTTTACCGTTACGGCGGACTATAAGTAAGTGGTTTGGTACTTCGGCGCAGAATACTTCCCCATCATAATCGATCCACTCACTCTTGTTTGGGAATTTAGAGCCGTCGAGACGATCCCCGTGTACACTGGTATAATCTGATGGATAATAACTTGGTTCGAGCAGTTTTCTCCTGACGCTTACCTTCCATTGATCGTGCTTTGCTCTTATCTCTCTGTTTTCTTTATCATAATTAGCTAAAGTTCCTGCGGGAGTTTTCAATACCAATGAGGCTGCATATCCGAGCTTCAATACAATTTCCGTTACATTATCAGCAAGCCTTTTAGATGAAGTATAATAACATTCGTTGCAATCGCCATCACCTTCCATGAGGGTATTCAATAGAATATTAAGCAATCTTGGAGACCAATCAAGCGCGTATTGTGGTATATACTTTTGTGGGGTTTTGCCAAGAGGCTTTACATCTCTCCAAATTTGTTCGTCATTGATTATAAAACCATTTTTATCCTCGTTCACTGTTACGGGAAGCTTATTGAGGACGATTCGCATCTTATCTCGAATGATCCCCGAATTTTGAGTAATTCGTGTTCGATAACATCCCTTTCGATAATCACATGAACCTTCAGAGATATACCAGCCAAGGAAGGTAGCCCATAATTCGGCATCAATTTTTAAAGATGGTACTTTCTTTATCCAACTTCCACGATTTTGCACGAAACCGTCGAGAATATGGTGTGATGGGTCATCACCATTCCAATGCAGACCACCAGCTTTATACCTGATATTTTTACCATCAACTTCTTCGGCAGTCACCACGCAATAATTATCGTGGTCACGCTGTTTAACCCACATCCTATGATTGGGTGTTACGCAGAGATCAATTCCCCTATTGGCAACATGATACATTTTCCCCTTATGATGGTAACGGATGAGTCGAGAGGGTTTCTGATATTCTATGAAACCTGTATTAGGATTCATTGTGGCAAAAGCATCGTCTGGAGTTACTGAGCTCCATTTTAGCCAACCTTTATGTGTTAGAACCTCAGTCTGGTCATCATAGCAGCCTTTGATACCGGCATTTGCCATGATTCCAAGCATAGCGTTGGTTTCTGCAAGAGTGTTATTGGTTAATCTCGCTGTAGATGAGGCATACGAGAGTGCTTGGTCGAGATCCTGAAACATCTGGTTGGATGTAACGATGGTTTTTGTGAGTTGGTCGGCTATATTCGTGGTATCGGCAAACTCCAGACCGAATGCTCTAACAATATCTACCAAACCCTCTACGGTGGTAGCCAGATTCGATCCCATGGCGCGGGAGAGCATAACTACATCGTTAAACGCCTGCATTTGCTCGGTAGCTGTCAAACCGGCCGAACCGAGAAAGTAGAATGCGAATGCGGTATCCGAGGCTGCCTTATTCCACTTTACAGAGGCATCGAGCGCCATCTGGGACATCTCTTCAAATTCTTTTGTCGTAATGTCGAGTGTGACTGATGTAGCATGGCGGATTGCCTTATCGAACTTACCGAACTCACGCTCAACAACGGCTATGGATCCGAGGAACACCATACCTGTACGAGTAAATGCTCTCGATAACGAGGTTAGGGACATCTGAACCGAACTGATAGATCTCGTCCATCCACTCGTATTGAGCTTCAGATACCCCTGCACTGATCCTACATTAAACACCCTTGCCCCCTTTTAAGAAATAGAGCATATTCCAAGTTGCCTGAGATTTCTGCTCTTGGCTCTCTTCGGCGCTCCTGGTAAGCTCAAGGCTATCTATTGCCTTCTCATAATCGGAGGACTCAGCCATGCCAATACGCACACCATAACTGATGGTTGCAATTAGCTGCCGTTTAATCGCATCAGCTTGCCGTAACCAGTATCCTTGTTGCCGGATACCCATACGTGCAAGTTTGTGAATTGTGAACAAGCCGGGAAAGGCAGAAGCTATTACTGCTTGGGGATCACTCCTGCCTTTGGGACGTTTTTTGCTTCGGCTTCCTTGCTAAGCTCAACCATCACATACTTAACGAGTGTCAGGAACTTACGTGAGCCAAGTTTTTCCAGTTCTGCTACCTTCGCACCGAGGATTTCGGACATGATTCCTATAAGGCGGTCTATATCCTCTTGAGTATCTTTTCCTTTATTTGCTTTATCATCAAGAGCACTCATTTTTCGCATGACCGCGATTGGTACATCCGCGATTACGTAAGTCTTTCCACCCACAATCACCTCTATGGGCTTACATTCGGCTTTTGCAATCTCATCAATGTTGATCGTTGGCATGGCTACCTCCAGTTAATATGATTCTCCGACTTCCACAAATCCTGCCGACCACAGATATTCACTTGTTGCGTCCGGGTGTGCCTTGAATGTTAGCCCGTACACCCTCTGCTCACGCAGATTGAATGCTACATCAAAATTCGGAGTCGGATAAGTACGTTCGAGTCTCATCCATGTTCCATTAATTCCAGCTGCCCCTGCTACGATCGGTTTTACAAATAATGGCAAACCGTTATCGTACATGGATAAGCCGACTGATTTTTCGGGGAGGATGGCTACTCTGCCACCAGCCCCACCAGTATTGGTTCCCCCCGGCATAAGTACGGCGAGAGTTGCTAATGTAATACGCGTTGCGGGAATCGTTATCGAGCACGCCGAATACCCCCCAACAACACTATCTACAGGGGTGGCACCATGTATTGCTTCAAATACCT
>JAOZHP010000093.1 GCA_026014815.1 Candidatus Bathyarchaeota archaeon | reverse complement strand
TGTCTCATGCTCTATGTAGCTGATGCTATAGATGCTTACAAGTAAGCCAAGGAAGGCGATACTGAAAGCCATGTACACGCTTAACATATCGATCTCGAAGCAGCCGCTGAGGGGTGGAGCCTGTCCCCATGAGTAGAGGAGAAGCACGCCGTTTGCGGTCGCCTGTAATTGCTGGTACAGCATGTAAACCGATCCCAGTGTCGCGGATGAGATTAAGATAAACCAGACCTCTCTGAGTTTCTGACCTGTTCTCTCAGCCAGTACACCAACGAATGGGCTTACAAGGCCGCCGAGCAACGCTATCAGAAGTGGGAGAGGTAGCTGGAGTCCCTGTGATAATACGTCTTGTCCTACCATTTCAACCGCCTCAGCTTCTTTACGTCAATAGTCTTGTAATGCTTGTACACGTTCAGTGCGAGGGCGAGCCCGACAGCTATCACTGTGCCGTCTAGGACCAGTACCATCATCACGATGGTGTGGGGGTACGGGTCTATGAACCCAGGAGTCTGGGTTGAAAAAGCTATGAACAGCAGGTTCGCGGCGTTGAATAGTATCTCGACTCCTATTAGCAACCGGACTAGGTCCCGTTTCATGGTCATACATATCAGTCCTATGACTAGCAGCAGACCAGTTGTGATTAGGAAAGGTGTCAGAGGGTACATTATTCAGGTCTCCTTTCATACTTGAGCATGGCAAGGCAGCAGACTACCGCCGCCAATACCACGAAGCTTTGTGAAACGACGTCAAGGCCTCTTTTGCTCCAAAGGAACTGGCTTACCGTTGTACTGATGTCGTCGTAGGACGAGTCTCCAACGTTTGGTGTTTCAAAGCTATCGGACTTGTACTCCTGGAACGGGAAGCTGACATCCATTATCAGTGTCCCTCCAATGAGCACAGTCACAGCTATGACGGACAGTATTAATTGTGTTATCCGGTTCATTCCGATTCCTCCGTTTCTTCAGTGTAAGTCATATCGCCGCCCTGCGTCAGCATGATTGTGATGACGAAGAACACGACTACGGCTCCCGCGAAGATGGCTAACTGGAAGAGAGCCACCATTGGGGCGCCCATCATCCAGTAGGTTATTCCCAGGGAGACGTTTGTGCAGAGAAGGAAAACTACCGCGTAGACGATGTTTTTACTCGATACTGAGAGCAACGCGCCTACGACGACTAGCGATAGGACTAGTAATAGTTCAATCAAACATCTTTCACCTTCCTGTACTTCATTTCTTTATCTGTAAGATACGCCTCCGTTCTCCGTTTCATCTGAGGAAGAACATCTTTGAGGTCAGGGATCTCGGTAAGGCGTTCAGGGGAATATACAAGTTCATCACGGTCTATGACTGCCATCTCGACAAAGTCGGTGAACTCGAGAGCTTCTTTTGGGCAGAACTCTACGCAGTACCCACAGAAACTGCATGTGTTATAGTCAATCTGTGGGAAGGTTTTCTCTCTGCCCTCTACCTCGACCATTGTGATGGATTTGCTGTGGCACACCCTACTGCATATTGCACAGCTGATGCACCGTTCAAAGAAGAACTTGTGTCGACCACGGAAACGTTCTTTGAAGATAAGCCGCTCAGTAGGATAAGCCACTGTCTGACTGTTCCTAAACACGTAAGGTGCGACTATGGCGATGGGTTTCAATATTTTCTTTATCCAGCTCATTAATAGATCCCCCACAGTTTTAGCCCAAGCACTATGAACAAGTTCAGTAGTGCAAGTGGCGTAAGGTAGTTCCAGCCAAACTTGATCATCTGCTCGATTTTTGGTCTCGGGAAGACGGTTCTCAGAAGAATGATGAACACAATCAAGACGACGAACTTTGCGAGAAGCCAGAAGATGTGGCTACCTACAATATTGCCAAAAAGGATGGGTCCACCATATCCTCCGAGGTACAGTGTGATGAACAACAGGGTCCATGCTTGAAACATGACATACTCTGCCATCATTGTGAAGCCAAAGAGTATGCCACTGAACTCGGTTCTCCACCCGAAAACCAGCTCGACTTCAGCCACAGGTATGTCAAATGGAGTCCTTTCTGCCTGAATCAAGACGCCCAAGAAGAATATTATGAATCCGAGGAACTGAGGTATGAAGAACCATCCGTTACTCTGTGCCTCAACGATCTTCACCAAATTGAAGCTGCCTGCCATTATCGCTACGGCTGCGGAGCAGATAATGATGGGTATCTCACCTGAGATATACATGTATGCGACTCTCCAAGCCCCAATAAACGAGTACTTGTTATTGGACGACCAACCAGCGAATATGGCCATTAATGGTGCTATACCCATGATAGCAAGGAACATAGGGAGACTTAGACCTCCAATGTCCCAGAGCACCCAGTTAGCGTCGAATGGAATGAGTACAAGCGCTAATGATGGAATAGTCGAGAGCATTACAGGCATTAGCGCGAAAAAGAACCAGTCAACGCTATCTGGGAATATCATCTCCTTCAAGAATAATTTGATAAAGTCAGCGAAAACCTGCAGAACCCCGGAGCGGCCTCCACAGTAGTATGGCCCAACGCGGAGCATCGCACGCGCGAGGAATTTACGCTCAAACCAGACGGCTATAATTGCGAATCCAAGAATGAATGCAAGACCAGGCATCAGAAGCACCTGCATAATCGGCTTTGAGTTCAATGTAAGGAACTCCAAGATTAATGCAGGTATATCTGCGACAGTCAGACCTAGGTTAACCATGCTAAGGGTCCTCATCGTGGTTAATGTGTTTACCATTCATCTCACCTCATCTATCACTGTCCAGATACCATGGGTCAATCGAGTTGATGACCACAGGGATATCCGCCACCGTCATCTCGTTCAACTCAGCCAGCCTCTCGAACACATACATGTTCCTTAGGCTGGGGGGATTGATCTTTACTCTGCATGGATTGGTGGTACCATCAGTGAACATGTGGATACCAAGCTCACCTCGACCTGTTTCGACTCTGGTGTAGTACTCTCCCTCTGGAGCCCTCATGAAAGGACTGAACCTTACTTTGATTGGGCCCTCAGGGATCTCCTTGGCTATCTGCTCCATCATGTTGAGGCTCTGACCTATCTCATGGAACCTTACTTTTGTACGCGCCATAACGTCACATGCATCCTCTGTAATAACCTCCCAATCCAAGTCTCCGTAAGCAGCGTATGGCTCATCTTTTCTCATGTCGATATCAATCCCAGAGCCTCTCAATGAAGGCCCAGTCGCGCCTAGCCTCAACGCGTCTTTTGGTTCTAATATCGCTACATTGTTGCACCGGATCTCGAACATGTAGTTCTCGACTATGGCTGCCCAGTAGTCCTTGAATCTTCGACGTAGATATTGGACTCCCTTGATGACATTCTCCTTGAATCCTTCTGGTAGGTCCTTGTGGACGCCGCCTGGGAGGAAGAAGTTGAAGCTCCATCTAGCCCCTGTCAGCTCTTCAAACAGGTCAAGAAGTATTTCTCTGTCTACTGTCGTCCATAGGAAGACCGCTGGGAAGTAACCAGTTGCTTCTGCTTGTAGGCCGAAAGCGTAAAGATGGCTATTGATCCTACTCATCTCACAGACGAGGCTGCGAATCCAATTTGCCCTTTCAGGTACTTCAAGTCCGTACGCTTTGTCTGCGGCTGTGACGTAACCTATACTGATGTTTGCGGAGTCTACCATTGCCATACGATCAACGGGTATGATGCCTCCTAGGAGTGTCCTGTTTTCAAGGATCTTCTCGATTCCACGGTGTGTGAACCCTAGGTCCGCTATTATCTTGTGAACCTTCTCTCCGTCGACGTCAAGGAGAACTCTAGTTTGTCCACTCATGGGGTGCTGTGGTCCCCAGCTCATGCGCATAATCTCTGGTTTTATCTTTGGTTCTGACATTACTCGACGCCCTCCCCTTTGAAGTCCTTTCTGAGGGGGTATCCACCCTTCCAAGTTGGCGGTAAAAGTAGGGGAACAAGGTTCTCGTGTCCCTCAAAATCTATCCCAAACATCTCATAAGCCTCACGCTCGTGGAAGCTCATACCGTCCCACACTGTTGTCAGTGTGGGGAGACGAGGGTCATCACGTGATACGTTGACCCTATAAGTTAATGTGAACCTGGTCTTTGGGTTAACCAGATAATAGATCATCTGCATCCTGTTCTCGTCAGGATAATCGACCCCGCCAGCAGCGACAGGAATAACATAACCGAATTTATCTCTAAGCATCTCAGCGACTTTAACGAATGAATCAGGCTTTACAACCATAGATACATAATTATCGTTAGTCTGTTCTACTGACTCGATCTCTTCGGCGAGAGTCTTTTGAACTGAACTTATGAAATCATTGATATTATTCTTTGACACCGAGTCTCCTCTCCTTCACGATTTTTTCCTGTAGTTGCATCATACCATGGATGATTGCCTCAGGTCTCGGTGGACAGCCTGGAATGTAAACATCGACGGGTACATACTCATCGATGGCTACGACAGAGTATGAGTCATAGAAGGGGCCTTTCCCAGTTGGGCACGCCCCTACCGCGACAACATATTTTGGCTCACCCATCTGCTCGTACAGGTATTTCACTCGGTCAGCCATCTTCCTCGAAACGATGCCAACGACCATGATACAGTCACACTGACGGACACTTGCGAAAGGCAGTATTCCTAACCGCTCCATGTCGAATCTTGAGCCACAGACCTGCATGAACTCGGGGCTACAGCACCCAGTGACAAGGTGAATAGGCCAGATAGAGTATTTGCGTGCCCATCCGTCGATAAAGTCTATAAGACTGTAGACCGCGCCAGCGCCTGGAACATTTCCTAAGGTTCGATTCAATTGCTCCTCGTTTGCCATCTATGACACCAGTTTCTCCTTTTCTATCAGGAAGTATACTATTCCCGAAAAGATCACGAACGTGTAGATTGCGATAATGGAGATGATCTCCGTTGTGATGGTTATGGACATGGCGGATGTCAGTATCACCCACGCGAAGGCATCAAGAGCGAAGAACGCCACACCGTATCCAAAGTACTTTGTTATCCCCAGAATGCGGAAGGACCTTGCCTCGCCAAAGGGTTCATTTCCACACTCGTAGATAGTGTTCTTGATCGGGTTTGGCTTTTTTGGACTCACCAGTCTCGACGCAATAATAGCAAAGCAAAGGAAACCGAACTCGATTCCAGCGAAAATCCAGAAAGCTTGTGATCCATTTATTATGAACACTGCTAATCCTTCAACCTTCGTCTTGGTATATTATTAAATCTTGGTTCAAAAAAGCGGTTTAGATAATTTTTCCCGCCCAAAATGTTGATGTTTGGCACATTGTTCCCTCAAATAATTTCCGTTGTTAGAAACAGCCCATGCTAAATTATCATCAAGTCAACCAGTCATTATTTTTGATTTTCAGTGGATAATATAGAAGAATTAGATGATCATGCGATTATAACGGTGCATCAATGAAGATGTCATCGTTTTTTACAGCTATTTGTCCTTAATCATCCGTCTCGACTGCATGTAGCCGCATCTGTGCTACTTGGTTGCAGAAGAGGTGACAGAACGTTAGTTGGAAATTATCTGCTCAGTTGGGGAGATGTTTGTCTCTGATGGTGAAGAACTGGTTTAACT
>JAOZHP010000092.1 GCA_026014815.1 Candidatus Bathyarchaeota archaeon | reverse complement strand
GTGGCGATGTAAGCCGTTGGCATACCAGCTACATCCACCTTTACGTCGAAGCCTAGTTCCTTGTGAAACTCCTCAAAAGCCTTAACGGATTTATACTCACGGAACGCTGGCTCCGCGTAGTTCCATATCCTTGTGTGGAAGTCACTGATGCGCTCAGCGTTATCTTCTATCCACTTGAATGCTGTCTTCTTGACTTTAGTTAACTCAGTCAAAACGATCCCACAATGATGGAGGCTATAATGCTATAAAATATGTGGACATTACTGTGTACGTGACAATCTTTGTATGATTTGATTATTAAGGGTGGAAGAGTCATCACGGGAGCTGGAAACCCGTGGTTCAAGGCCGATATAGCGGTCAAGAAGGGAGTAATCACTGAAGTAGGGCGTATCCATGGGGACGCAGGTGACGTGATCAACGCTGATGGCTACGTGGTATCACCAGGATTCATCGATCTACATGACCACAGTGACTACACTATACTAGTTAACAGGGAGGCAGACTCCAAGGTCTATATGGGTGTCAGCACCACCGTCTACCCGAGTTGTGGATCAGGTCCTGCTCCAATAAACGAAGATATGAGAGAGGAGATTAGACGCGGGTCACCTTTCCTAGAGGAAGCCGGGGTCGAGGTGAACTGGTCCACTATGGCTGAGTACCTCAAAGTCTTGGAGAAGGGGGGCATCTCCATCAACGTGGCTCCATTGATCGGTTTCGGCACCATCAGGCGGTACGTGATGGGCATGGAGATGAGGGATCCCACACCAGACGAGCTTGAGGCTATGAAAACAGAGGTAGCCACCGCCATGAAGGCAGGGTGCAGAGGCTTAACCACAGGCCTCAGATATGACCCCCAGAGCTACTCCAAGACCGAGGAAGTCATCGAGCTCAGCAAAGTCGCTGCAGAGCATGGCGGCTTCTACACGAGCCACATCAGGGACGAGGGAGACAGGGGAGACCCTCTGTCAGCGATGGAGGAGATAATCAGGATATCCCGTGAAGCAGAGATACCTGTGAACATCAGTCACTTCAAGGTTCTCAGTAAACGGTTCTGGGACTTGGGGCCCAAGCTAGTGGAGATGGTTCAAGAGGCGAGGAACCAAGGTTTGCAGGTTACGGCTGACCAGTACCCGTACAACGCCAGTGGCACAGGTCTCGGCGCATGGATACCCGCGTGGTCCAACGAGGGAGGACCAGAGGCGCTGGTGAAACGACTCAACGACCCAGAGACATACAAGAAGATCAGGGCGGGTCTCGCTGTATCCATGGAGGACCGTGGCGGACCCGAGGCAGCTCTCATCAGCAGCTACGTTTTGGACCCAAGTCTCATTGGCAAGAACCTCGCTCAAGTATCCGAGGAGCGTGGGGAAGACCCACTGGACTGTGGATTGAGTCTCTTGAAGGCGCACATCGAAGCAGTCATCGCGGGCAAGATCAAAGGCGGTTTCAGCATAGTAAACTTCAACCAGACCGAGGAGAACATCGAGCACATGATGAAGCAGCCATGGGTAGCCGTGGGCACCGATGGTAGAATACACAGCCCTAAAGGCGTGTTACCCAAACACATCCCGGCGCCTCATCCAAGGTTCTACGGTACGTTCCCACGTGTCCTAGGAAGATATGTCCGTGAACGTGGGGTGTTATCGCTGACCGAGGGAGTGAGGAAGATGACGAGTCTACCCGCCCAGATACTTGGGCTCAGCGATAGAGGTTTGCTGATACCAGGTAACAAGGCAGATATCACCGTGTTCGACCCAGAATCCATCATCGATAAAGCAGACTTCTCTCCACCGGAGAAAACCATGTTGTTCCCAGAGGGCGTACTGCATCTCATTGTGAACGGCGTAGTGACTCTCAGGGACAGTGAGCATACGGGGGCACGAGCGGGAAAAGTCCTCAGAAGATAGATGGGGCTACCTATCCCAATTTTCAAAATAAAATAAAGTTGTTGGAAGGGTGTCTATTTGATTTGCTGGAGAACCGTCTTCGTCTCTTCGGGGAAGTCCCGCAGGAGATTCTTGAGAACCACCTTTGCGACGTACTGTTTGAACTCGGCCTCGTTGTACTTGGCTGAGTAGATACGTCTGTGGCCTCCTTTACCTGTGGTCTCCGTGTAGTTAAGCACACCCTCGTCTACCATGGAGTTCAGGAAATTAATGATCGATGCTCTGCTGATTGTTCGCTTACCTTTGAGGTCTTCGTTCACCTGCATCCATACGTCGCGGCTGCTAGCACCGTTTCCGTTTAGACGCCAGAGGTACCTAAGAGCTACCTCTTGGTAGTCTTTGAGTACCATCGCAAGTCCTTCACCTGATGTGTCAATAGTTAGTGTCATTTGGTTGTCACCTGACGATGCATACGATTGACCCATTCTATTTAAAGGTTCACCTATTAGTATAATTGACCACCCGAAGAAACCAAAAATTAACTAAAAGCAACAAAAATTTATCTTAAAACGTTCTTTAAACATGAAAAAAAATTACAAATTAATACTTATAAAAACACTTCAAAATAAATTCATGGAAAACTCGTCTTGAGAAATCCTTTTAGACCAAGAAGCGCTCCTTGGGTTCAAGGACGAGTCTAATCCGATCCAATAATTCATCCCAGTTGATGAAGATATGTTAATATATCAACGCAGAACGTATCCTTCTCCTTGTGTCATCCACGTTATCCTCAGCTACATGACAGTCCGTTGAACTATATGATGACCTTAGCGATCCTGTTTCCTGTCTATGTTTTCACTGAGTAAGTGGCTGGTGGAGGCGGCGGCCCGATAGCAGTGTTCATTGTGGAGTGATTCTCATGAATTATAGGTCAGTGACCAAGGCTCTCAGGGTTAGCAGGAGGTCATGGATCGAAAGGAAAAAGATACGTGAGTACCATAACGAGATCACTTTCCTCGTGAAAGCATTGTTCTTCGTGTACCTCGGGATGGTTGTAAACCTGAGCGTGGATAGCTTCATCACAGGTGTAGGAGTCTCTGTGCGCATCATGGTTATCAGGTTCATTGTGGTTTCGGTTGTTGGTCGATTACAGGGCTTCACGGACATAGAGGTCGCGGTCACACGGATGGTGTTCATTCGAGGCACCGGTACCTTGGTCTTCAGCCAGTTCCCCTCAAAGTACGACTCGTTGGGTCTCGTTTTCACGAACCCGGATATGTTCACCGATCTTGTGGTGCCCATTGTTTTGATGTCTATCCTCTTCAGCAGTTTCCTTGCTCCTCTCGTGGGGAGAAAAGGGGTAGAAGCGTCTGTCTCAGAAACCTTAGAGGACTCTGAGACTCCCGAGATTGAAGAAAACGGTGATGGGTTAATAGAGAAATGGGAATAGAAAGAGCTAGTCGAGGTATTTTTTGAACCATCTTATGATGTGTTCCAGTCGTTCTTTGCGGTGTTTGGGTTTACCTGATCTGCTTAGCTCGTGGTTCTCTCCTGGGAACCTGATGAACTCGGTTTCCACTCCTAGGACCTTCAGGGCGGTGAACAATTGTTCGGCCTGCTCCATGGGGCACCGGTAGTCCTCCTCGCTGTGGATGATCATGGTGGGTGTCTTCACGTTGGCTACGTGCCTGATGGGGCTCTTCTCCATGAATACGTCCTCCATCTCCCACCAGTTGCCCCCGATCTCTGTCTTGCCGAAGGTCCACCCGATGTCGCTTACACCGTAGAAACTAACCCAGTTGGTGATGCTGCGGAGTGTGACTGCCGCGGCGAACCTGTCGGTCTGTGTTATTATCCAGTTGGTCATTACGCCGCCGTAGCTGCCGCCGGTTACTCCTAGCCTCTCTGGGTCCACCCAGGGGTTCCTCTCGATGATCACGTCTACTGCCTTCATCAGGTCGTCATAGTCCTGTTCATGGTAGTGCCCCGGAAGTTCTGCCTGATAATCCTCGTAGTATCCTCCGCTGCCCCACGGGTTGATGTACATGACAGCCCAGTCTTGGGCTGCGAGAACTTGGAACTCGTGGATGAAACTGTTACCGTATGCACCTCTGGGGCCACCGTGGATGTGAAGTATGAGGGGATACTTTTTGGATGAGTCAAATCCCGGTGGCTTCATGAGCCAACCCTCCACGCTGTGTCCAGCGTTGCTTGTGAATGTGAACTGCTCATGTCCCTGAATATCCGTCTTCTTGACATAGTCCTTGTTTAGGTTGGTTACTCGCTTGGATTTCTTGCCATCCCGCTTCCATAGCTCTATGGGCTTGGTGGTATCCAGCACCGTGTATGCGATCTTGCCCTCCTGGTTCACGGTGAAGCTCTCGACGCTGTGGTCGATGCCTCCCAGCACCTTCTTTACTTTGCCTCCCTTCCAGTTGACCCTGTACAGTCGTGTGGCTCCCTCGTAGCAACTGTTGAAGTACAGGAAGTCTCCACTCCACGCAGGTATTGTGCCTGGGCTGCTCACACGGATATCGCTGCTGAGCTTGGTGCCCAGCTCCTGATCGAAGTCGCTTGTGAGGTTCTTGGGCTCCTTGCCCTCCTTCATGACCCAGACATCGCTGTTGGTGCCCGATCCGTTATGGTAGTCGTGTCCAGTGAACGCGATCTCCTTGCCGCCGGGCTTGACTTTGATGCCGCTGATGTTCATGAGGACGTTGGTTAACTGCTCTGGTTCACCTCCCTTGGCGTCCACTTTATACAGGTAGCTTCGCCGTACTAGGTCCGCGTCCTCCTCCAGGTTACTACTGAAGATGACGGCTCTACTGTTGCTGGTCCACTCGGGGATGGCTACGTCGAACTCGCCCTCGGTTACCTGAGTGGCTTTACCTCCGTTCGCTGGCACTGTGAAGATGTGCTTCCTCAGGTTCTCATAGAACCCTCGGGCGTTGAACTTGTAGCTGAGCCTTGTGATGACCTTGACATCACTTTCACGTTCCTCCCGTTTCACGTTGCTGAGGAACAGTATCTTCTTGCCGTTGGGGCTCCACTTTGGGGAGTCTACGCCTGCCTCGATATCCGTGACTTGGCGTGCCTCGCCTCCCGCCACGTCGATAACGTAGACCTGGGGCTTCTTCTTTTCCTCGTCCTCCTTCGTTGGGGGCGTCGAGGTGAAGAGGATGCTGGAGCCATCCGGGCTCCACTGGGGGTTCTGGTCCTTCCTTCTCCCCGAGGTGTACTGATACGCTTTACCTGTCTGGAGGTCAGCCATCCACAGGTCACGGTAGTACTCGTCTTCCTCCATGTCCATGGTGGAGTGGACGAAGACCACGCGATTCCCGTCGGGGCTTATCTGAGGGGCCGAGACCGCCGTGATCTTGGCTAGATCTGTAATCTCTACTGGCTTCAAGTCAGCCATTGAACTCACAGATAAAACTCATGGTTCCACGATAAAAAACTAGAGCCTAGTACCGCTTCCTGAGACGCCTGTGAGTCCGTTCTCTATCTCTAGGTCCACGTCTTTGAGGTTGTGTTCACTTGCGTTCTTGACCTTGATCTTCAAGACCAGCCCATCACAGTGACTCTGCCTATATGAAATTGAAGGGAAACGGCTAGAGCCGGTTGTATCGTTTAAGTATCTCTTTGGTCTGGTCCAGAGGTAACGCGTACCTGACGTGGTTGTTCACACCTGTCATGGTTTCCGCTTTACACAACGCGTTAAGTATCGACTCCTCCGTTGCTTCCACTGTCGCCTTGTATAATGGGCTGAGGAAACCATCGCCTTTGACACCAGCGAGCTCAGGCACCGAGTCCTTGTACTCTTCCGTCTTGAGTTTTCCCGTAGTAAACGCGATAGTGAAGTCACCGCTGCTGTTACCGCTGTAAGCACCGGTCCGTGCGAGTCCGTGTGTTGTCCGTTTAGCGATCTTCCAGAGCTGCCTGGAATCAATCTCCACGTCGGTGGCGACAATCATCATGATACTGTTTCCTGGGCTTTTCTCAGGTTTCTCGGGTAGCTTAACCTCTTTGCCTACCGGGACACCTGCTATGGTCAAGTCGTCTTTTCTGCCGCAGTTGAGCTGCACGAGGACGCCTACCGTTGCGTCTCCAATGACTCTAGATGAGGTGCCTATGCCTCCTTTGAACCCGTACCCTGTCATTGGTGTGCCTGCGCCTACGTTTCCCTCGGCTACTGGGCCTCTTCCTTCGTTGCCTCGGGCCATGGTTATGGCCTCGTATACGTGTTCCACGTTGACGTTTCTCTGATGGTTATCTGTTAGGTAGCCGCCGTTGGTCTCACCGACCACGGCGTTGACGGTCCCCGGGGTGAACCCGTATCCCTCGGGATAGTAATCGATGACGGCGTCAGCGACCCTGTACGTGTTGAGTGTCTCTGTGAGCATGATGGGTGTCTCGATGACGCCCTCGAAAACGATCTGGGTAAGCCCCACTGATTTCCCGTACCCGTTGAGGATGTCCACCGCCGCGGTGACCTTGTCCTCGTAGAGGTTGCCCTGATGAGGGGCAATGGCTGTGACGCCGGTCCTCACATTTTCCCCCTCAGTGACAGTGACGTGACCTACACCAACCCCCTCCACGTCGGTGATGGCGTTATGTTTACCAGTTTCCATTGAGCCCAGCTTTAACCCAAGCTCTCTGACCCTGCATCTTGACATGACATGAACTCGCCCCTAGGCACCATTAAGCTTTCGGACCAGTTATAGGGCTGTACGGGGAAGAAGCTGCAGTTTGGCTGACCCCAAGGAAGCTTGATTGAATAGGTAAGCTATGTTAGGGCATATTTTGACAGGCGAAGAAGTCCCCCCCTGAGCAATCAGGACCAACCCCCTCCGAGCCAATGAAAAGGAGGTAGTTGAAACATTAACCTCCATCGGCGTCAAGCTAAGAAAAATACCGTACCTTGATCAGGTTACACCGTAGTTGAGTCAGGGTTCAGTCTCGGCGGATCGAAGAGTACTCAGGAACCTTTTTGACTTGGGTGATTTTCTCAGACGTGAGGGCTGACTGCAAACTGTTTTATCGGGTTTAACCGCTTTTAGATTACTGTGAGCATTTATTCTACGTACGGTGTGAAACGCGTTGTGAACGCGGCGTTTCACCTCACAAGGCTCGGTGGCAGCACTCTGAGTCCACGTGTCCTGAAGGCGATGGAGGAGGCCAACGAGAGCTACGTCTGCATGTGGGGTCTCATCAAGAAGATGAGGGAAGGTGACCCTGAGGGCTGGGTCAGGTACCAGAGAAGCAGCAACGACTTCATCATCAACACACTGAACCTGAGGTCTGGCGACGAAGATATAATCGTGGAGCGATTCAAGGAGATCTTCGGGTAAGTGACAAAGCTACTGCGATTACCCGAGGGCGTCGATAGGGATATCAAGTTACTCACAGCCAGCATGTTCACGCGGCGTATCGTGATGGGGTTTCTCCAGGTTGTGCGAAGCATTTACTTCGCTTTGCTTGGATACAGCCCAGTGGAGATCGGGTTACTGCTGAGCATCGCCACATTGGTTAGCGCCATCCATCACATCACCTTCGGTTATCTCTGCGACAGGTATGGCAGGAAGCCTTTCCTTATGTTGGGAGCCGTCTTCGCTTCTCTCAGAATGGTGTTATTCGCAGTTAGCACTGATTTCTGGATGCTCGCCCTAGGGCAAGGTCTTGGAGCCATGGGGGAGGGAGCTGGAGCCGGTCAACCCGTTGTCTCAGGATATATCACGGACAAGACAAACAACGAACAGAGGTCCGGCGTATACAGCACCATGGCGGTGACCAATAGCATCGCGGCGACAGTAGGCTCGGCGCTCGGAGGTCTGCCTGTATATCTTCAAGATTATGTTGGCTTAGACATGGTAGGCGCACACCAACTCCTCTGGTGGGCATGCGCAGTTGGATCGATACTAGCCCTCGTGTTCCTCTTCCCTATGGAGGAGCCTGAGAGACGGAGGCCTGTGAGTGGAGGCGTCGAGGTTGGGAGCCATAAAATGAACTGGGGTGTCATCGCTCGGTTCAGTGTCGTCAGGGCCACCAGCGGTCTCGGCTGGGGTATGATCGAGAGCCTCATGACGCTCTATTTCTTCCTCCGTTTCGGTATGGGCAGCGAGACCCTTGGACCCATCTACGCGTTCAGCCGGTTCCTTTCCATATTCAGCTACTTGCTTATCCCGAGGATGGTGGGCAGGTTTGGAGACGTAAACACCATCATTGGGTCAAGGATACTGGCTGCGATGATCACCACTGGCTTCGCTTTGGCCAACACGTATCCCCTCGCGATTACGCTGCTGATTATCAATAGGATAGTTGTACTGTTCACGATGCCTATCAGGCAGACTTTCGCCTCAGGGATGGTGAGCCCAGAGGATACGGCGACAGCCATCGGTGTTAGTAATTTCGCTCGTATGGGGGTGAGAACCATCGCGCCTACATTAGCCGGCTACATGTTTGAGTCTATCGCGCTGAGCATGCCTTTCCTAACGGGAGCCATGTTAATGGCCATGAACGGAGCCCTTTACTGGCGGTTCTTCAGAGACAAGGATTAAGGGCAGAACACAGCTGCACCTTTGTTCCTCTGCTCCTCCAGCCACGCCTCTACCCCGATCAGTTTCATCCGTTTCAAGTTCTCCACGGTCCTATAATGGTGGGCGGCGCCGTCATTGGCGAAGTCGCCAAGCTGTAGGCATATGAACTCGGGGCACTCGAAGCAATATTTGACGCCCATATTGATGGCGCACTGCTTCATGTGGCAGTTGGGGCTCCAGTTGTCCTCCTCCACGCGGCACCCACTGCACTTGAAGTCACTTGGAGCGATGTCCATGTCGTAACTCTCCCTGAAGGCCTTGACTAGGCTGCTCTGAATCTCCTCGTCTCCCTTGCCAGCCCTGTAAATGTCACATTGAGCACAGTTCAACCCGCAGACCGAGATATCCCAGTCCCTCTCCATGGTAAAGACTGGTATACTGCTTCAATAAACGTTAATGCTCTGAACACTGACCATTAAGTGAAGTGATCACCAAGAAAGAGGCTCTACGCCTCATAGAGAACACATCCAAGAAAAATCACTCATTGCTAGTAGGAAAGACCCTGCGTGTCCTCGCTGGCAACTACGACGAGGACCGTGGCTTATGGGAGCTCGTTGGCCTCCTCCACGACCTTGACTATGATGAAACGAGGGATGATCCAAGTAAACATGGGTTGAAGGCAGCTCAGAGCCTTGAAGGCCAGCTACCAGCACAGGCTCTATACGCCATCATGGCGCACGACCATCTTTCAGGTATGGAGCTCAGCACAAGGCTAGACCACAGCCTTGTGTTCTCGGACGCGATAGCGATACTCATCGAGGAAGGGCAACTCGCAAAACCAGTGGAAGAGAAGGATATCTCAGAAGCACTCAGCATGATAGCTGAATCAAAGCCTTGGATCAGGGATCAAGTTGAGAACTTTCCATTCAAGGATGGCCTTAACCTTCCCATCATCCTGAATATTATAATCTAGTTCTCAGGAATCAAGCCCTAGAAGGGTCATGGTCTCTTCACAGAGGCACCTCTGAACCTCCTGATCATAGCTTACATCCGCGGACTTGACTTCCTTCTTCTTAGCGAAGGTCTTCCCTGATACTTCCTCAAGTTCCGGTGCTGTCGCCACCCAAACTGAGGTCTCTGCTCCCTTCTTGGCGCTCACCTGCATGGGCCGAACTATCATGAAGGCTATCTTATCTCTGAGGCTTCCCGTGTTGGCACCCAGGTTGGTCGCCACGAATCCTGGCTCTGCCACATTGGCTGTGACTCCTGTTCCCTTGAGTTTCTCGGCGAGGGCGTAGGTGTAGGTTGTGACCATGAGTTTAGTGTTGGCGTACACCTTCATGCTGCTATAGTTACGGGTTGTCTGTAGGTCCTCGAAATCGATATTTCCCGTCTTGCTCATCCCTGAGCTGAGGTTGATGATCCTTGATGGAGCACTCGCCTTCAGTAACGGTATGAGTTTATGGGTAAGCATGAACATGCCTAGGTAGTTCGTGGCTATGCTCATCTCGTATCCTTCCTCCGACTCTTGGCGTTTACTGAATACGGCGCCAGCGTTGTTAACGAGGACATGTAGCTTGTCGTATTTCTCCCGGTAATTAGCCGTGAACTCCCTCACGTTCTTCATCGATGAGACGTCGCAGAGCATGAGGTCAATTTTATCGTTGCCTGTGGCAGCTTCTATTTCCCTCTGGGCTAACTCCCCTTTCTGCTTGTTTCTGACTACCATGACGACGGTGGCGTCCATGTCTGCGAGGGCTAGCGCCGTTTCTTTGCCTATTCCTGAGTTACTGCCGGTGACTATGCAAATCTTGTTTTTCATGCTCATCGAGTCCACTTCTCATAATGAATTTTATCGGCTGATAAGGTGTGGGTTCAGGTTCGATCAACGGTTAGATGATGTTATACGTTGATTCTGCTCTGTTTAAGACGGTGATTATTTGTCTAAACAGATGACGGTTCACGGTTACACTGAGGAGCAGCTCATGGAGATGAAGCCCGATGACCTGCGGGCGGTGTTCCATGAGCGCACCCACCACACGGTGGAGGTCCTCATCTACAGGATTCTCAACGGGTCAAGGAAGATGCCCGAGGATTTCGGGAAAGTCGCGGAGTACCTCCTTGGATTATGGAAGAAAAGAGAGTTACCCTTGGACCCTCCGGATATCCAGTGGTGCATCAAGTACATCGACTACGCGCGACGGATGAGAAACGGCAAGAAGATAGAGCTAGAGGCCACGCCTTGGGAGAGCTTCACCGAGGACGAGGTAAAGACCATCGAGCGCCTCATATACGGCAGGAAGAGCATCCGTCAATTCAAACCGGAGCCCATACCCGACTGGATGATCAGGAAGATACTGAAAGCTGGACTCTACGCGCCCCACGGATGCAATGTGGGCTGCACACGGTACCTCGTGCTGAAGGACCCTGAGGAGCAGAAGCTTGTGAGGAGCGATATCCCCATCGAGAACTGCGTCATGATT
>JAOZHP010000091.1 GCA_026014815.1 Candidatus Bathyarchaeota archaeon | reverse complement strand
GGGTCCACGTTGTCACCGACACGCACACCAATGTTAGCGGGTGTCTTCAGCTGATGCACTGCTTCAAGGATCAAGTATGAGACAGGGCTAGTAAGGTCGTTGCCCATGGAGTCAGGTCCACCGAGCTGTATATACGCGGTCTCGCTCAGGAGGAGGCACGCTAGGTGGAAAATTGCTTCCTCATCTGTCAGTGTTCCCGCTTCAGTGTCACGCTCGTAGAACGGCCTCAGCAGCTCGTCTAATTGCCCCCACTCGCCGCTGCCGTTATACATCTTTGCCGCGGCTTGGAAGAAGGTAAGCCACTGGCACGCCCCACGGAACGTACTTGGCGGATCATTTACTTGGCGACGGCAGATATCCGCGATCTTCTCAAGATTCTCTCGGAGCTGGGGCTGTGTCTCAGTCTCAGCCATCTCCGTTGCGTCGTCTGCGTGTCGCTTTATCCAGTTCTGCATTCCTTTTATGATGGCTTCTAAACCATCATAGAAACCGGGAGCAAATGGGTTCACGTCTCTGTACTTGTGTACTTTTTTGAGGAGTCCTCCCCACCCTAGGTCTAATCCAATTTTCAGATCTGGGCAGAAGTGCTGTAGTCCACCTATGCCGTGGTCTATGCCATATTTTTCCTGCTCCTCGTATAGGTGAGAGAAATCGTAATCCGGGTTCCACTCTGGGACACGGTACGAGTTGAAGCTGACCATGTAGACTCCGGCCATGCTGCTCATGGGGTCTATGTAGGTGGGGTGAACCTCTAAGAGACGACTGAAGTTCTCGCCCACCGCTTTGGCGCCGAAGAAGCCTCCGCTGGGGTGGTTGCTTTTCGACTTGAATGCCTTGAGGAGCATGGTTTTGACGGGGACTCCTGAGCCGCTTATTGCCTCAACGATCTCGGCGTCCATGAGTGGGGGTAATATGTTTCCCTGTTCGTCGCTGTCTCTTGGTCCCAGTATCTCTATTTTCTTTCTTGCGTGTTCTAGTTTGGTGGCGTGGAGTCTGTCTAGTCGCTGCTGGTACGTTAGCTGTGAGGCAGGCATCTCGGAGTCTCCTTAGATTGTATTAACCCTTGTTCGACTGATTATATTGTTTGGGTGGCTACTTTTTTTAGGCTTAATTTAAATCATACTTATGCAGCCGTACATGGAACCTGTTCATGTTTAGGAACCCGTCAATTTATCCATAATTTTATCACTAGTAGCACTTAGAGAGGGGTTATGACAGTTAAACCCAATATTTTACTTAGAAAAGCTAGAGACGAGGACCGGGATAAGGTAATATGGGTCGAGTCTCTGAGCACGCCGAACCTGAGCTACGTTCAATACGTCTGGGACATGTTCCTCAATGATAAGACAGGCGACTGGAGCGTCGAGGAGGTAGACGGCGAGATATTCGCATGCGGCAAGTACAGCATCCTCCCTGACGGCTCTGCGTGGCTGGAGACCCTCCGAGTCATACCGGCGAGACAGGGAATAGGGCTAGGAAAACGCCTCTACGAGCACTGGTTAAAACTGTCAAAAGAGAAAGGCGTCAAAACAATGCGCATGTACACAGGCGTCAAGAACGTGGTAAGCAAGGGCCTCGCCGAGCGATATGGTTTTACTCTCGCAGAGACCTTCCACGGAACCCTGATGAACAGTGAGCCAGTGGAGCTTAAGCCTGAAACCGATTTCAAAGCCATCACTGACACGAAGCAAGCTACCGAGCTATTAATGCCTCTCAGCGAGAAGTGGGGAGGCTGGATGGTGATGAACCGCACCTACCATAAGTGGAGCCCAGAGCTCTGCAAGTGGCTCACAGAGAAAGGAATGGTTTACCGTGACTCAGTGGGGAACGTAATTGTGATAGGCGCCCGATTCATGCCCGAGTTCCAGCTACACATCGGCCTATTTGACGGCGACGCCGAGAAATGCCTCGACTTCGCTAAGAAGAAAGCCGCGGCTAGAGGCGTGAAAACGCTGCACTGCCTGTACCCTGAGTACTGCGTGGAAGCTGAGAAAGCGTTGACCGGCAATGGTTTCAAGATGGAGGCGGCTCCCTTCATAGCCATGGAGATCAATCTTTAACCCCAACTCGTTGTGAAAAAGCAAACTTGATATTCATCAACCAGCGAACCCGAAGGTGTATGGAGACGCTGCGTTATTACGTCAGGTTGCTGAGACTGGAGAGAGCGGTCTCAGCGGTCTTCGGGGTAATCCTCACAGGGGTCATAGTTGGAGACCTGACGGCCATCCAGAACGAGTACGTCATAGCGTGTCTCGCTGTCTTTTTCTCCGCCCTCGCCAACTTTTCGCTGAACGATTATCAGGATATTGAGATTGATCGACGGAACGGGAGGCTGGATCGTCCCCTCGCGCAGGGGCAGATTCCGCCTCGAACAGCGCTCATCATTGCCTGCATATCATCTATTCTCGCGGTTACATTGTCTTTGCTCATGAACCCTATTCCAAAACTCATGATACTTGTAGGTCTTCCTGTCAGTCTGGTTTACAACCTGCGGCTCAAGAGGTATCTAGTTTTGAAGAACCTGTTTACTGGGCTGGCTAACGTGGGTGTTGTTCTCATTGGGGCCCTTGTCTCAGACACGATTCTTGAGCCCCTAGCGTTGTACATTGCCACGGTGGGTTTCTTTTTCAGCCTCAGCTACGAAGTAATGCTTGACATCGCTGACGTTGAGGGAGACATGGCACAGGGAGTAGATACCCTTCCCGGTAGGTTTGGTTCCAAGAACGCTGCGTGGTTCAGCATAATGATTGGAGTAGGCGCAATCTTCGCGGACCCTCTCCCTTTCTTCATTCACATTGACACTCGTCTTTTCGGGGACTACCTCTTCCTCGCGCTGATTCTCATGCCAATCGTTAATCGTCTACGGATTTCCAGGTCACTCCTTGACGACCAGTCACCTGAGAACATTTTTCACCTGAAAAAACGGCTCTTCAGGAACCTGCAGCTTGGTGGCCTCTGCTACCTCATAGGGTTTCTCGTCTGATATGGTTAAGAAAAGGTGGGGGATCAAAGGTTTCACCCAGAATGAAAGAGGATAAAATGGTTAGAGTTTGTTTAACACAGGTTCCAGTCGTTCAAACGCCTCTGTTATTATTGCCTCGCTTGTCGCTATGAGTACTCGTTGGTGTCTTTCACCCTGTTAACCGAAGATGGAGCCATGCTCTAGTCTGACTTTTGCTTTCTCTACGAGGTATTCCTCAAGTTTCTCGCTGGGTATACCATAGTCAAACTTGGGGAACATGAGGTAGGTGACCTCCAGCTTGGGGTACGTGATGCGTGGTATAGAGTTGAACCATTTCTCACAGATACCCCTTATCTCGTGGAGGTGAATCTTCAACGAGTCGTGACGATATCTATATGGGGGGTCTCCCTCAGATTCCGGAATACAGCATCAGGGAAACGGACACTTTGAGAGTGAGAAAGTTCATCAATGCTCTGAGAAACCTCTGAATCAGCATGTCCTCGTGGTCTCCCGTACACTGTTTCAGCTGTGATACACTAAACATTTATTTCATACGAAGTGAGAGGGGTCTCTCTAGGTGAGATTGATGACGAGGGATAATCTT
>JAOZHP010000090.1 GCA_026014815.1 Candidatus Bathyarchaeota archaeon | reverse complement strand
GTTCTTAATAGGTCGGCTCGCAGCATGAATACACTGCCACTGATCATCTTCATGGCTCCCATTGCTTCCTCTGCCACTCGTTCAATCATGTAGCTTCCACTGAACTCGGCTCTAACTCCCTTGGTGACCCAGTTCTCATTCTTGTTCAAGTAATGCAGTTGATATCCTTGAACAGCGGCAACGGGCTTCCCTACACCCTCATGTTTCTTGAAGTAGTGTAGAAAATCTCTCAGGATGTTACTGGGAGGTACAAAGTCAGCGTCAAAGACTACAACATACTCGGCTCTTGGGTGGATATACTGTAACGCCTGCTGCAGTGCGCCACCCTTGAACCCTGACCTATCCTTTCGGTGGACAAATTTGATTATTGGTCGAGAGGACCTCCACTCGTTTTCCTTCAGGATGGATATCGTTCGGTCTCGTGAGTCATCCGCCACTAGAATCTCATAGTTCGAGTAGTCTAGGTCCATGCAGGCTCGTAGTATCCTTCTTGCGACGTTGGACTCATTGTAGAACGGAAGATGAATGGAGACGAAAGGCTCCACCTCAGGAGTCCACTCTCTTTCAAATGAGTCATCGAGAAGTTGAATGGAGCTTGATGCATGCTGATTCTCTGAGCCAAGGATGTTCAGGGCGATGATCGTCGAGACATAGTACTTTGAAGCGTAGATGAAGTAGATGGCTCCGAAAGCTAAAGCTAGGTATGAAGCAGTTAACCCGATAGAGAGCTCCATCCCCTTCACCTCTTCCCGTAGGCTATCGATATGGGCTACCGAGGGCTACCGGTTCGAGGCAAATCTTTCAATTCTATGTGAAAGATGATTGTATCTGCTTTTATTAATATTTAAAATTATCTGACACTTTGAATATGCTCTCTAATCATTTGATGTTATCAACATAGAAGCCCTTTTAGCTACGCGTTACTTCCCATAGATTCGAAAGCTAACACCTCAAAACGTGGTGCACCAGCTAAATGTCCGCCGAAGAAAAAACGCTAGATGAACTGGAAGCCCAAGCGTCGATGCTACGAACAACACGCAACACCTTATTTGACCAGATCAAAAAACTCAGGGAAGAGAGAGACAGTCTCAACGAGTCCTCCAGAAAGATGAGGGAAGAGGCCCTTAAGCATAAGGAGGAACGGGACAGGATCAACGCCAAGGTAAAAGAGATAAAACAGCAGCTTGGGCCCCTCTTCGAGACACTTGACGAGAAGAAGGAGAAGCTTACCGAGGCGGAGAGGGCTCTAAGGGACGAGTACAGGAACAGGTCCAGCAAGGACAGGTTGGAGCGAGACCTCAAACGCATCGAGTGGGAGGTCATGACCACACCCACGAGGCAGATGCTGGACCGTGAGGATGAGCTTATCACGAGAGCCGCCCAGCTCAGGAAAACCCTTGAAGAGTTCAGTGACCTGTCAAAACAGGAAGACCAGAAGATGGGGATTCTGGCGGATAAGAAGGCCACCGAGATGGAGATCCGCGCCATCAGGGAGGAGATGCGAAAGCTCAGCGAGCAGAGCCAGGAGCACCACGAGAAGATGATCCTGTTCTACGAGCAGGTGGATAAGACAAGGAAAACGGCGGACGAGACGCATGGACGCTACGTGGAAAAGATCGAGGAGGTCAACAAGGTCAAAGAAGAACTCAACGTCGTAATGCCTCATGTCAAGGCCATCAGGGATGGACTGAAGATCAGCGACATGAAGGTGGCTGAGCGACGCAACATGAGCTCAAGGCGGCTGATGGAGTCGATGAAACAGGAGGCGCTCAAGAAGATGGAGAACGGCAAGAAGCTCACCTTCGAGGACATGCGCCTCATCTATGGCGATGAAGAGGACGACGAGAAGGTCCTCGACGATTAAACAATTTTATTCCTTTTTCAGTGTCTAGAATTCTCTCAGTTGATGCTTGTCGAGAATGTATCGGTGTGGCCGGTGGCTCACACTTGACCACACCGATGGGGTTTGTTGCAGGTTGTGTTACCAAGACATATTCCTAGTTGCCTATATGAAACCGATTGTATGAAGCCGAGGACACACACAGCCGTCAAAGAATAGATGATCATCGAAATAAATCAGTGAAATGGGTTAGACTCTAAGGATGGGGCAGGTCATGCAGTGGATGCCTCCCATGCCTTTCCTCATCTCCTCACCGGGGATCTGGACAACGTCGATGCCTCGTTCCTTTGCCTCATTCATGACCCGGGGGTTTCCTGTATAGTGGAAAGCGAGATCCGGGGCGATTGTAACGAAGTTGGCTGCCATGTCGAGGCACTCCTGGTCCGTGATCTCTAGTATATCCCAGTTGTTCTCCTTGAGCCACTCGACGAAGCTTCCCTCCCACCTTTCTTCCAGCGTCCTGAACACGGTGGGTACAAAGTCCATCACCTCGGGATGAGTGAGAGCCACTTTGCCCGGTAGCTCACAGAACTCCCCGTCTATGTGAACGATATCCTCTGGCATCCTGAGTTCAACCCATAGATCCACAAGCTTGTTAGAGAGGAGGTAATCCCCCATCTGATCTAGAGCCCCCTGCGTCGATCGGTCACAAAGGCCTGCTACAGCGACACCTCCCTCCAGTAGAGCGAAACCGCCTCCCTCAAAGCTTTCCGGCTCCTTCATCTGTAAGGCGATAGGATTGCCCAGCGCCTCGTGAGCCGCCTTAATCACAGGTGTCTCTTCACGTCTTGACGGTAAACCCATCCTATACAGGAAGGCTCCGTCGTTAGTCATGGTGCTGCTATCCCTCACGAAGACAAGATTAGGGCATTTGTAACTCTGCTCCAAGGCGTCCTTGTTGTCTTGAAGTATGTCTCTTACCTGTAGGACCTCGACACTAGCATCCTCAAGAGCCTCTATAAGCTCCTAGTAGTCGCTGATGAAGCGTTTAGAATCCACTGGCATATCGAAGTGGTGTGCAACAGGGTCTTGATTGGCGAGCTCCAGTTCCTTACCTGGGTGGTGAACCATAACTCGTTTGAGGGTTCCTGACTCGTGGTTGATTCCATAACTAGGCATAGGAGAGTCTGGTGTAGGGGTGGCTTAAAATTGTATTCGAGATAATTTTATTTATTTTCTTTAGCGGCCTTTTTCTCTTCTCTTGCTTTGCGTTTTAGAGCCTTCTCTGTCTCTGTTTCAGTGTTCCTGTATCGACGTGCACCATCTGCGTCCTTGAAGCTTCTGACCCGTTCATCAGAGAACATGCCTTTGAGGAGTGTGTATGCTTTCTTCTCTTTTATTTCCATGATTTCGGTAACCTCTTTCAGTGATAATGGTTTGTCCAGAAGGAGGACACCTATTTGGTTCTTGAGTTTGGAGGCTGACATGTTCCTCGCTTATTCTTTGTTGTCATTTTATTAAAATATGACGCGCCCAAAGTTACTCTCAGTATATAAAACTATTCGGGAAATCGCTTAACTTGCCGTGAAATGGTTCAAATCGCATACAATGTCGAGCCATCGAAGTCATGCAACTTGCCCGAAAATAATTAAGGTTTAATTATGAAGACAACAACCCTATTGGAATCTGAAGGTTAAGCCGATGAACAGACAGGACAGAAGCATCATAGCAATAAGTGCCAGCCACGGAACCATGCACGCGTATCTCGTGCTACTACCCGCTTTGATCCCCCTGCTGAAAGGGGAGCTAGGTAACTACGGGACTCTAGGTCTTCTGGCCTCACTGGTCTTTCTATTCTACGGGTGGGGGTCTTTCCCTGTAGGATTTCTAGCCGATCGAGTCTCCAAGAAGATACTAATAACTGCGTCCATGGGGCTATGTGGGGTGGCTGCCGTCTTGGTGAGTCTCTCACACTCGTTGCCATTGACCGCGGTGGCTTTAATACTCCTCGGGATAGGAGCGAGCCTTTACCACCCTCCCGGTTATGCCTCTATGGCCCTCCTCTCGACGGAGATGCGGGGGAGATACATGGGCATTATGGGCTTGGGTGGGGACCTGGGCATGGCAGTCTCATTCATCACGACAACCGTCATCGGTACAACACTGGGCTGGAGGACCGCCTTCATGGCTTGGGGGGTACTGGGCGTGGCTATGGCAGTACTTGACTATCTGGTGATAATAGACCAAGACATCCATGAGGATTTGTCGAAGCCTCGCCTCGGATACGTAGCTACTTTGAGAAAGATGTTCTCCACGAAGCAGTTGAAGAATCTGATTCTGGTCTCGGTGATCGTAGTCTGTAGCGGCGCCCTTTGGAATGGGGTGTCCGCGTTCATCCTCGTCTACATCAATGAGGTGAAAGGGGTAAGCCTCCTGATTGCTGGAGGACTTTCAACTCTGAAGTACACCGTTGGGGCTTTCGCCAATATCTTGGGGGGCGAGCTCTCCGATAGGATAGGTAGACGCCGCATTCTAGTGGTCGGTTTCGGTCTCTTCGCAGCATCTCTCTATGCTCTCACTTTGATGCCTGGCTCAGTGCCTTTGATGTTCTTAATGGTCGCGGTTCTAGGTTTCACGTTCTTCATCACCCAGTCACCCATGAATGCCCTCATCGGGGACGTCTCCCAAAAGGATACCGTCGGAGTCACATACGGGGTTAACTTTTCCATCAAGTACGGTATAGGAAGCTTCGCTCCCGCCATTGCCGGGTTCCTTGCGACCAACTACTCACTGAATCATGTATTCTACTTCTTCGCTTTGATTTCAGCTGTCGCTTTCGTGGTCTCCTTAATGATCAAGGAGATAGAGTAATAAAGTGATCAAACACTTTTCATGAAAGCTGAATGAAACCTTTTGGTGCCCTGAGGCATCGTTGAATATTTTAGGTGAGAACCAGATTAAGGGATGAGATATTATGGTTGATATATTTATAGAGAAGCGTCTCGCCTCAATGAAGCCCCGATCTCATGCAAGGGTCGTAGCGATGGCGAGGGGTATGAAGGATGTAGTAAATCTTGGGGGTGGAGACCCAGACTTTAACACCCCTGGGCATATCACTGACGCCCTCATAAAAGCCCTCAAGGAGGGGAAGACCCATTATCCCCCTAATCACGGCCTCCCAGTTCTCAGGAGTGTTATTGCAGAGTATCATGGTCAGCACGGCGTCGACTGGGCTCCCTCTGAGGCCATCGTCACAGCAGGTAGCGGGGTCTCCCTGTTCGTCTCCATGGCGGGTACTGTAAACCCGGGGGAGGAGGTTATTCTCCTAGAGCCCTACTTTATGGCGTACTCCAATCTTGCCGAGTACGTCGGTGCTAGGGAAGTGGGCGTTGCGCTGGATGAGGACAGAGGATATCGTCTGGACATTGAGGCTCTCAAGGAGAATGTGACGCCGAAGACAAAGATGATCGTTCTCTGCAACCCAAATAACCCCTCGGGGACAGTCTTCACGGAGGAGGAGCTAAGGGGGATATCCGATCTGGTCCTAGACAACGACCTTCTGGTTCTCTCTGACGAGGTCTACTGCGAGTTCATCTGGGACGGTTTGAAGCATGTGAGCATCGCTTCCCTTCCTGATATGAAGGAGCGGACGATCATCAGTAGCAGCTTCTCCAAGGCCTTCGCCATGACTGGGTGGCGTCTTGGATACCTCTTGGCAGATGAGGCCATTATCAAGAGGCTGCAGAAAATCCCTATCGGTTATCGGACCAATACCTTCGTCCAGCTAGCAGGCGTCGAGGCGCTAAAGGGTCCTTGGGGGCCTGTGGAGGAGATGAAAAAGGAGTACGATAGAAGGAGGCGCTTCATGGTTCCTAGGCTAGATGGGATCAGCTGTCACATGCCCGAGGGAGCATTCTACCTTTTCCCCCGCATTGATGACCTGAGGATGGAGTCGGAGACCTTCTGTGAGTCCCTGCTCAGGAAGAAGAAGATACTTGCGAGGCCCGGGAAGGCCTTTGGCGTGACCGGCGAGCACCACATGAGGATTCCATTGATAAAACCCGTAGAGGTCCTTGAGGAGATCGCCGTAGCCATCGAGGATCACGTGAATAAATCTTCACGATGATCCAAGCCACATTTTTTTTAAAACGTTCTATGGCTTTCTTACCGTAAAGTGTATGAAGGTCTTCGGGGTTATCATTGGATAACTTGGAGATGAAACATTGCCTGTATTAAAAGCGGATCAACTCAGAACATTGGGTGCTTCCATCTTTACCGGTCTTGGTGCGCCAGAGGATGACGCTAAACTCGTGACGGATTTACTTGTGGACGCCAATCTCACCGGTTTTGACAGCCACGGGATGATACGGCTCCCCATCTACGCGAGGGGTGTCAAGATGGGTGCCGTTAAACCCGGGGCCGAGGTTAGAATAGTCAGCGAGACGCCTTCCACAGCGGTCATCGACGGAGGATGGAACTTTGGTCAAGTCGTGGCCAAGTATGCGATGAATGTCTGTATCGAGAAGGCACGGAATTGTGTCGTTGGCTTGGTAACAGCTAGGAACAGCCAGCACGCTGGTCGCATGAACACATACGCCGAGATGGCTATGGCTCAGGACATGATCGGTATAGCCAGCGTCAACTCCGCCAGCTACGTGGCTCCTTTCGGGGGCAAGTCGAAGCAACTAGGGACAAATCCCCTGTGCTTCGCCATCCCATCTGGAGAAGAGTCGCCTATGATCTTAGACATGGCCACATCGGTTTGGGCTCGGGGGAAGGTCATGGTTCACATGGCCCGGGGGGAGAAACTCCCTGAGGGAATATTCATGGACCCTGAAGGCAATCCCACAACCGACCCAGACTGGTATACTAAGGGCGGTGTTCTACGCAATTTAGGCGGCGAGATCGCTGGTTACAAGGGATTCGGCCTCTCGCTACTGGTGGAGATGCTTACGGGAGCCCTGACGGAGGGCGGGGTCTCCAACAGCGAGGAGTACAGATCGAGACCTTTCTATGGCGGAAACGGCATATTTATGATGGCGATAGACGTTGGCCAGATCACTGACTTGGATGCATTCAAGAAGCGGGTCGACGGTCTTCTTAGGACTGTTAAGGACTCCCCGACTGCGCCGGGCTACGACGAGATTTTAATCCCCGGGGAACCTGAGAGGCGTATGAAGGAGAAGCGCATCAGGGAGGGTATCTTTATCGAGGATAAGACCTGGGACCCCATCGTCGCCTTAGCGAAGGAACTGGGCATCAAAATCCCGGTTTAATCTCCTCTTGGCTCGGAGGAGCGCCCTCGGCTGTTATTCTGATGTTTCTCGATTTCTCTTTTCTTTCTCCTCAATTTTTCGAGTGGTTGGGATAGCTCCGATTCTATTCAATGTAGGGTATCATTTCAGTGACTGAGTTATAGAATTCGGTTACAGACAGTTTTTCAACGTTCCCCAGAGTCGCTTCCAAGTTTTCATCATAGTTGATACCTCCCACGTATGTGAGGTTAAGCCGATCTACCTCGTCCTTAATGTACTTGGACTGTTTCATCACCATGTTCTCGATTACTCCCTTTATCGGCATCTTCAGGTTCTTCAGAAGTATCAGGAGTCTTCTCACTGACTGGAATGCAACTTTGCTTGGGATTGTGATTATGAGGAACTCGATTTCTGGGATCAACCTGATGGTGTCTAAGGTAGCGTCACTTATACCGGGAGGCATGTCGATTATCAAGTAGTCCAGTTGTTCCCATCGGGTGATGGCTAGTAACTCGATTATGGCGTTTGATACGTCAACGCCTCTGAGAGGAACGGGCTCGTCTAGGCTGTAGTATGTTATGCTCATGTACTTGAGGCCGTGAGCGACTGGTGGTATGATACCGTATTCTTCCTCGGGGTAGAGTCCCTCGACTCCAAGAATCACGTGGGTGGCTGGGCTCGTGAAGTCTAGGTCGAGGAGACCAACGTTGTAGCCTTTTTCCTTAAGGCTTAGGGCGAGGCTTGTTGCGACCATGCTCTTGCCTACTCCTCCTTTGCCGCTGCTTACGGCGATGATCTTTCCGACTTTCTCGAACCGTTTCTCGATGATTGCGAGACGGGGGTCACTCATCTTTCTTAACTCCTGTGATAGTGGCGAGCCATACTCCCCTGCCCTCGGTTACCTCAAAGTCTGGGCTCTCACACTGGGTGCACTTTATGTAGACGTGAGCCATCTCGGGGACGAAGTGAATGGCCTCGGAGATGTCCTCGGTCAATCCTTGAGCCTTGAAGCTCCACTCGTTGCCGCAGTTTCTGCACTTGAATTTAGCTGGCTGCGATTTGAGTATGAATTCAGCGTTCTTGAATAATGGCGTCTTGAGTTGCTGGAACGCGAACTCAAGTACGTCGTGCTCTACTTGTTGGAGTTCACCGATCATGACCACTACCTCGGTGACTTCCTTTAGGTTGTTCTCCTCGGCGAATCCTGTAGCCGTGGAGATTACGCCTTCCGCTAAGGCCCATTCATGCATGGGGCTCTTGATGTAGTAGATGTTAATAGATGTTACTTGAAGCTTGCATTCGGTGTACGGTGAGACACGTGTCATGGATTGATGTTACATTGGAGATTTTTCTCCACTAAACACGACTAAAAAAATAAAATAACCCTCTAAACTTTCCAATACGGTATGAAACCACCGAAAATACTATACAAAATGGTCAATATGGCATTGTTTTTACATTAAATTTATTATGGACCATTTCGGGTAATGTGCTGGTAATATAATATGGGCGTCGGCGTAACACGGTTCAGCGTCTCAATAGACCCTGAGCTTCTTGAAGAATTTGACGGTATCACAAATGAACACGGATACAACAGGTCAACCGCCGTTCAGGTATCGATGCGGGATTTTCTTAGCAAACATAGATGGACTGAAGGTGTGGGCGATATGGCTGGTGCAATCACTTTCATCTACGATCCCCGAGTCCGTGGTCTCAGTGAGGCCATATTTGAATTGGTGCACATGTATAGTGAACAGATTTCAGCTAGCACCCAAGTATACATTACACAGGAAAATCATCTTGAGATCTTGGCGGTCAAAGGAAATGCTAAAGAGATAAAAGAGTTAGCTAGAAACATTTCTGTTGTTCGTGGGGTTCAGCAGCTTAAAGTAGCGATCCTCGAAACATAATCAAGAAAACTGATTTCTTGATTGCGTTTATTGATTTACCTCCAATGATTCCCAGATCATATGGAACTCGCTAGAGAAACCATAGCCGTAGCCATCACTGTAATAATCTCATTCATCACTCTAGTCGTCACATATCATGGAATTCTAACTGGAGTCGGTGTAATCCCTGGCCTCAGTTTCCTCCTCTGGACATTAATCGCGTTAGGTTACGCGACACACGAGGAGATCGAGGTATACGTGAGGTCCAAGCACCACAAGATAACAGACCCACTGATAACATTTTCAACCAAAACCATCAGCAGGGTTCAGGCCCGTTTATCCGACGAAAACATAGAGCAATTTAAAACCAAGTCATGGAAGAGGCTCATTAAGGCTCAAGAACAAGCCAACGAACTCATCAGCCAGCTCCGAGAGACACTCATCTACATACTAACCCAAGAACGGTGAGTCATCCGGGGAACCATTAAAAGCCACCGCTAACTTTCCATCTGGATCAACTTGAACCAGTACCTCGAAGCACTAGAACAGTCAGGAAACAGCCTCATGATCTACAAGGACGATGAACTCATATTCGAGAGCGCCAGCAAGGGCATACGTCCCCACCTTGAAGCCATAGATAAACATGGGGAAGATCTCAAGGGCTCGGTGATGGTTGACAAGATAGTCGGACGGGCAGCGGCCCTATTAATCCTGTACAGCAAAGCGAGGAAAGTCTTCGCTGCTTTGATTAGTGAGCCAGGGCGACAGGTACTAGAAGAACACAACTTGGACTTTTCATATGTTGAATACACGGAGCACATAAAGATGAAGGACGGCCGAATATTCTGTCCCTTCGAACGGATGGTCCAAGACATCAGCGACCCAGACGAGGCCTACGTCGCTATCGTCGAGAAGATGAACAGCTTCAAGGCTCAGGCTTCTTCATAGCCAAAATAGCTGGGATTGCTCCGAGGTTCAGCGCTGCTCCCAATAGAAAGATAGTTGAGTATGGGAATATCGTGGTCAATAATCCGGCTGCCAGACTGCCAAGGGTTGAACCGAACCCGAAGACACTTGAAAGATAACTTATGCTTATGGTCTTGATCTCGGGTTCAACGAGGTCCGTAAGGAGAGACCACTCGGAGACGGCCCTGGTTCCCCAGCAGACCCCATACAACGCAAGGGCCAACCCAAGCACAATCACGTTACCAGATAACGCGATGAGCGTGAAGCTTACAGTGAGCAACCCGTACGCAATCAACATCGGTGTCCGCCTGCCGATCCGGTCACTGATTACCCCCGCTGGAAACCTAGTTAACATGTTACTGAACCCTCTTATAGTGAACAGTAAGGCTACTGTAGACTCGTTTATCCCAAGCTGCTGGACGGCGTAGATGCTGAACAACGCGAGAAGGATGGCTTGACTAGACGCAAAGGACGCCCTGCAATAGCTCAGCAACATCACGTTCCTGTTCTTCATTATGATCCTCAGAGACTCCACTGTGCCAAGCTGGGGTTTACCATCCTGATTGACTACACGCCTCGGGACCTGGGGGGGCATATTGACTAGCAGTAAAACCCCGAGAATAGGAAATAGCGTTGAGAGAAGTAGGAGTTGCCGATAACTCAGAGTTTCTATGAGAAAGCTGCACAGCATGGGGCCAACCATCATACCGATGCCCAGGAATGTGAGGTACCTTCCCATGACATCTCCCTGTTTTTGGGCAGGCGCCGCGTCGCTCACTGTGCTCATTGCTGTCTGGTTGAAACTTCCTGTGGATAGTGAGTTGAATAGGGTGATGAGCACAACTTGGGTGAAGCTCTGTGCGTACGCGTAGAGAAATGAAGCTATCGCTGTTACACCTAGCCCGATTATCAGCATTCTTATCCTCCCCACCCGTTCCGCTACCACGCTCATTGGGATGCGAATCACCAGTGGAACGAAGCTGATCAGGCTATACAGTAGACCGATCTGGATAACCGATGCTCCTCTCTCGGCGATGTAAAGGCTGAACACTGGCTGAATTATTGTCCAGCTTAGGACGGCGGTTGTGGCCGCCAACATCAACGCGTAAAGATTTCTACCGTATCCCTTTGTGTCAGCCATTATGATGTGGCTTAGGAAAAACGATGGGGGATAAAGTTTCCTGTGGAAGAACTTAAGAATCAGTGAAACAAGTTTTTTAGATTCATTCTGGGGTGCAGGATTTGATAGTAGAGCTAACACGTATGGCGGATCTTATCAAAGATGAGAAACTCCGTGGACAGGTAAACGAGTTCCTTGTGAACCCTCCAACGGACCTTGACCAGCCGGCGTTACCCTTAGAGGTATGCCCCGCAGGCGCCTTTCATCATCATAGCTACCCTGGTGGCTTACTCCAGCATACTATGTGTGTGACAAAGATCTGTCTAGGACTCTGTGACATCGTGGAGGAGCTTTATGGAGGTGAAGTGGACAGGGACCTGGTTCTCGCTGGCGCGATACTTCACGACGTCATGAAGGTTTACTGCTACGAGGAGAACGGGAGAAACAGGTTCAGGACAAGTGACTTTGGTTCTATGGCTGACCACCTGACTCTCATGGTGGCGGAGCTCTACAAGCGTGGCTACAGTGAAGAGCTTATTCACGTTGTGGCGAGTCATCACGGCGATGTGAGCCCTACTAAGCCCAAGACACTTGAGGCTCTCATTGTCTCCGTGGCTGATCAAGCGGATAGTGACCTCAACGGTAAGCTTCTCAGGGCCGCCGAGTACCTGCTTAGGAGGAGCGGTGATCCTCGACCGCAGTTGAACAGCTCAAAGGAAGCACTTAGAGTTGTTCAGGCCAAGAGCAGGGACGGCTGGGAGGGCGTTCAGCGCATCGTGGATGGGGGCTAGTTTCACGTTTCCTGTAGCCTGAAATAGATAAAAGACAAAATATATTGTATCCGCTCGCCCTTGTCTATGAGTACGGTGATACAGTTATGAAAACCCAGAATATCACATTAGTCACCCTCGCAGCCGGAGCAGCAATCTATCTACTTGCCCCTGAGAGCCTGCTGTTCAGTGTCATAGTATGCTCATGGGGCTTGTCATCATCGTGTTGATAGGGGAGCCCAGGGTGGAAGGGCTTCAGGAGTTCAGCGAGTTCACTGGGTTATCGAGTCACGTAACAGGCATTCTTTCGAGTCTGGCATCCAACCTGCCTGAAGCAATCATGACCATGTTCATGATCTTCTCCCCAAACCTTCGTGAGGTGGCGATACTTTCAGTTCTGCTGGCTTCAGCCTTCAACGGGTTACTGCTTGGCATACTAGTGATTATGGTCACGTGGAAGGGCGCTGTTGTCAAGTTGCCTAAGAAAGCACTGGAGAACGACGTTGAGGTGATGAGGCTCGCCATTGCGTTCTGCGCAATAGTGTTCGGGACGGGGATAATACTGACCCTTAACTGTGAGGTGGGTCCCCCTGTTCTTCCTTGGGAGATCCCTGTCTTTATGCTGATAGGGTATATTGGTTACCTGTTTTTCATCGCTAAGGGAGGTAAAACAGGTCACGAGCCACATGAGAAGCACGCGAAGAAGGAGAAATCCAGATCATGGGTGACGCCCATCGTGTTGGGACTCGTAGGCATCGTGATCGCCGCTGAGCTCATCTCGGGCAGCTCTGAGTACTTCGTCCATATGTTAGAACTTAACGTTGTGATCGCCGCTACGTTCATCGGGTTTGCTGGCAGCGTACCGGAGCACGGCATGGCTGTCATCGGGGCACGCAGCGGGCACGTGGAGCTGGGGGTATCGAACCTCCTCTCCGGGATTGTTCAGAGTATTATGCTCATTTTCCCGATAGTGGCGTTGCTTGT
>JAOZHP010000089.1 GCA_026014815.1 Candidatus Bathyarchaeota archaeon | reverse complement strand
GTCACATGCTAAAAAAGCTTAGTTGTTCAACTTGAGAAAACCAATCAAGTTAAATGGTGACCACCGGCTATGAACTGAAAATGTCAAGAGCTAATCGGTGAAGCGGGATCATCAATGAGACATAAGAAACAGATACAGTTCATTCAGAGACTTCAGAAGCATAAACTGTTGCTTCCACCCCTCGCTGAATACACTGATTATCCTTTCCGGAAGCTACTAGCAGGATTTGATCCACCATTTATTTGCACAGAGATGGTGAGCGCAGAAGCGATCATTCAAGGAAGTCAAAAAACCATGCAGATGCTCCAGAAGACTGAAGGAACGCATCTAAGCGGCGCGCAGCTACTCGGAAGTGATCCTGATTCCATGAGTAAGGCTGCGGTTATCGTGGAATCTCTTGGTTACGATTACATAGACATCAATATGGGGTGCACCGTTAGGACGGTGACATGTAACGGGGCCGGAGTCTCACTGATGAAGGATGAGGAGAAGTCCCTTGAGATCGCATCAGCTGTCGAAGCCGTTGTTGGTATCCCTGTTACATGTAAGATACGTCTCGGCGCCTCAAAGATGAATATGAACGCGGTATCACTGTCGAAGAACCTTGTGGATGCAGGGGTGTCAGCTATCACGGTTCATGGAAGGAGCGGCGAGAAAAAGTTCGGTTTCCCAGTGGACTATGATGGAATAAAGGAAGTAGTTGAAGCCGTTGAGGTTCCTGTTGTCGCCAATGGAGGTATCTATACAGGGAGGCAGGCGTTGGAGGTACTCAAGAGGACAGGGGCATCCGCGGTTATGCCAGGGAGAGGTCTTATCGGAAATCCATGGTTGATACTAGAGATTAGATCTGCGTTAGACGGTGCAGCTTTTTCCTCTCCGTCGCTACAGGAGAGAAGAGAAGTCTGTCTTATGCATTTAGCTTTCCTGTGTGATTGTTATGGTGAGCAAAAGGGGGTCCGTATGATGAGAAGGGTTCTGGGCAAGTACTTCACTGGGATCAGGCATGTTAACGCCTTGAAACTTGATGTTCATAAAGCAACCTCCGTAAAACAAGTTGAGGAGCTATTGGATAGGTTCAGCGAAGATGATTCAGATGCGTTCTATGAAAGGCGAGGCTAATAGGGGAGGTGCTGGGAGAGGTATTCGGCCCACCCCTCGGCACCAATATTATTCTTCTCTTTTATTGAGTGATTATTTAGTTTTGTTTAGGTTTTTCAGGGTCTTTTAGGTACTGTGGCTGTACCTTGTGAAAAAATTAATTTGGTGGATAAAAGTATGGATTGAAGCAGGGATGAACTGATTGTCTCATGGGACCACCGGTTGGATTCGAACCCATGAGAGAAGGCTTAGAACCAGAGTGGGAC
The DNA here is from genome assembly GCA_026014815.1 of Candidatus Bathyarchaeota archaeon. Classification (GTDB taxonomy): domain Archaea; phylum Thermoproteota; class Bathyarchaeia; order TCS64; family TCS64; genus RBG-16-57-9. The sequence continues at coordinate 3,600 of JAOZHP010000089.1, read as the reverse complement.
ATATTTCTTGATGACATAGGACCAAGTGGACAATGAACGGTCCAAAAAGGTTAGGATAAAATTATGGATGGGTTACTGGTCTGGGACGTAACTGTAGAAAGTGTCAGATACAGAAGTATCGATGCCTCTATCCTGCATATACTTGACGCTCTCCTCAGCAAGATACTCAAAGTACAGACCATATAGTGGCTGATTGTACCTTCGTCTTATCTCAATGATGACATCCACAAACTTCGACCAATAAACATAGGGGATTACCCCCATTAGCTCAAACACGGGTTCTTTCGCCACTAGACCCTTTTTAACCAAGTACCCTAAGGTGTTCAACTGATTCCATACAGTAGCCCGTTTTGAGTAGTTGTCAGGGTTATTATCTGACCCATACTTCATCTCAAAGTCATCATAATCAGCCCACTCCATATTTACTAGCTCTATCAATCGTTTATTGTCTTCTTCTGTTTGGAAATAGCCTGATATTACTTGGATTTCTCTGGATTCTTCTGTTAGTCGTTGGCTTTTCTGTGCGTTTCTCACAGTCAACACATAGTAGCTGAATCCCGCTATTACACCGAAGATGGCTACAAGGTCTCTGATAACTGATAATTCTATCATACTTCAGTCACAGTTAATCATTATCGGGAACTGAGGATAAATTACTCGTTTGAATCTGGGATGAACTCATGGTCCAAAGGGACCACTGGTAGGATTAGAACCCATGTGTATAAATTAAAGATGGTGACTGGTTGAGACATGGAATTTAACAAGCTCATCCCGGAGCTGTCTGTATCAAATATTCATAAAAGCCTACAGTTTTATTCGAAGATTCTTGGGTTCACAATCGAGTATTCCCGGCCTGAGGACAAGTTTTATTTCTTATCGCTTGAAGGCTCGCAGATAATGATTGAGGAAGTCAATAATAATTGGTGGACGGGAGAACTTGAACACCCTTTTGGGAGGGGAATAAACTTCCAGATGGAGGTAAGTGATGTGTCTATTCTCTTAGAAAGACTTGAGGAAGCAAACATCACCCTATTTCGTCCTCTTAAAGAGAGCTGGTACAGGGGCGAAGATACTGAGTTTGGTCAGATCGAGTTCCTTGTGCAGGACCCTGATGGATATCTGCTGAGATTTACTCAAGATATTGGAGAAAGAAAACTGTAAGAATAGGTGCGGAAGGAGAGATTCGAATCCTAACCCCTGTGGAGATATCTCCCGAATACTTTCCCTTTTTTATCAAACATTTTAACTACATTTAACCATAACAACATCCATGGTTAACCTTGGGAAAAAAGGGGCGCTCCAAAAGCCTGGATATAATACTCGATCACGTGTTTGGTGTTCATTATGGTTAAAAAAATTCCCGTGTCTGCAATGAGGCTGATCAAGCCTCTGGACCAACTAACATCTGCTGATTTACCTCGTGTGGGCGGCAAGGCTTACAACTGCGGGCGCTTGAGGCAAGCAGGCTTTCCCGTGCCTGATGGGTTTGCCATCATGGCCGACGCGATGGATCTGTCTATCCCGTCTGTGGACCTGAACAAGGCATTGGACCGATTTCCTGACCCTACGATGTTTGCCGTTCGCTCCTCAGCGGCGGATGAGGACAGCGCTGGGCATTCATTTGCGGGCATCCATGAGACAAGGTTGAACGTCACACGCGACGGAGTTGCTGAAGCAATCAGAGCGTGTTTGGCATCAGTACAATCACCGCGAGCGCTGGCGTATCGCCGTACACAGGGCTTAACGACCGACCATGTACAGACGGGTGTACTGGTTCAGGCGATGATTCAGCCCGTCGTATCAGGTGTGGCGTTCACATTGAACCCCGTTACGGGCGCAAGCGATGAACTGGTCATAAACGCGTCCTGGGGGCTGGGCGAGGCGTTAGTTAGCGGCCGGGTTGAGCCTGATGAGTTCCGCGTCAGCAAGTCGGATGGCGCCGTGTTGTCTGCTCGCATTGGTAGCAAGCGTCACCGTGTCGTGTCAGAGAACGGTGTATCGAGTCTCGTCGATATGGGAGAACAGGAACAAGAGGCTCGAACGTTACAAGATGAGCAGCTACTGGAGCTCGCATCTCTGCTTGGACGTATTGAACAAGAATATGGTTCCCCGCAGGACGTGGAGTGGTGTCACGACGGTGCTCAGTTCTGGGTTGTTCAGACGCGTGCCGTGACGGCGATACCACAACTGCCCCTTCCAGATATTCAATGGACGCGCGCAAACGTCCGTGATATCCTTCCTGACCTAACGTCACCGCAGGTAGTACCAGTGATATGTGAGATGCTTGAGCGAGCGGAACGGCTTTTCTACACCGACATGGTGGCCCCCGCAACAGAGCTCGGTCCTGTGGCTAAAGGATTCTATGGACGTGTCTATCTCAACCTCACTCAACTTCTTCACATCTCCAGGCTCCTTGGCCAGGCACCTGCTGCGCTGCTACGTATTATGGGACATGAAGGTGAGATCCGGGAAGAAGACGAGACGCCGTCGGGTCTGAGTTTTGGTGAGTTCATGCCTATGATGCCCGCTATTTCGCGGATTTTTTGGAATATACTGACCATAGGTAACATCATGCGGAGGCAGTTCATCCTCATAGAGGAATTCGTGAGCAGGCTCGCATCGCGTGATCTAGAGGCATTGTCAGACGCGGAAGTTTTGAGTGTCATCAGAGCGGGTAATGCTGAATTTCCCGAGATTATATGGAAGTCATTCCCGGTGTTAGCGGGGCTTTCGATGTATCGAGACATGGTGCAATCCATCTGCATGAAAGTTGGGGTCCTTTCAGAGCGATTTTTGGACACCCAGTTGGCGGTAGGCGAGTGGAGCGTCAGCGCGCAACAGGGCATTGATTTGCTGGTTTTGGTAAATCAAGCCCGGGGCGAAGAACTTGTGAGCGAGTATTTTCTAACCGCTTCTGACACATTCGATAACTACAGGGAGGATTTACGGGATACAAGCTTCCTGAAAAAGTTCGAAACGTTCTTGCAGACTTATGGTCATCGCGCGAATTTCGAGTCGGACTGGGCACTACCTCGTTATTACGAGGACCCCACGCCACTTCTTTCCATAATTCGTGTTCACCTTCATGCGACCAGCAGCCCAACGCCCGAGGAAATCCGCACACGGCAGGAACACGAGGCGGCCGAGACTTGGCTAGAGTTCGAGGGAAAGTTGACTGGGTGGCAGCGGCGCACTGTGGTTCCGAGGGTTAGATGGGCTTTGAAACAGGCGAAGCAACTGCGGCTATGGCGGGAGCGCAACCGGTCTGAACTGATGCGCATCATATCGGAGTTAAGGCGATGGCATCTCGTCTTGGCGGAGCGGTTCGCCGGACGGGGCTGGATAGAAAAGCCCGCCGATTATTTCTTCTTAGAGCTTGAGGAGGTTGGTGTGGTGACGGCGAACGCTGGTGAGGCCGCGGGGCTCAAACCCATCATCGCTGGACGGAGAAGGAACTACGACGCTTGGCGGCGATTGGAGATGCCCATGGTTATGCGGGAGTCGGAGTTGACGGCCATGATGCGCCGTGCATCGTCTACGATGCCCGTTTCATCGGTGACTCAGCTGCGTGGCATGGGCGTCAGCTCAGGGTGTGTGGAG
>JAOZHP010000088.1 GCA_026014815.1 Candidatus Bathyarchaeota archaeon | reverse complement strand
GCTTACATCGCCACATGGGGTGAAGGCGGCCCTGTGCTATCAACCTATACAGAGTACGACGCCGTGCCCAGCGCATGGCAGGACCCAGTGCCCTACCGGTCAGCCAAGAATCCTTACAGGGCTGGACACACAGACCCCCACAGCGCGTTGGGAGTCGGCGCGTTCATCGGCGCAGCAGCCACCAAACACGCCATGGAAGAACACGGCATCAAGGGCACCGTCAAGGTTTTCGGAACACCAGCAGAGAAGGTGTGCGCCAAATCATGGTTCGCGTCTAAAGGCTACTTCGAAGGACTGGATGCTATGGTGGGTTGGCACCCAAGAGGAGCCACCACGGTACAGTACACTACCCAGTGGGGGTGCTACTGGAACGCGGCGTTCGTTTTCGAGTGCGACGAACCCGAGAAGTGGATGAGCTATGCCGATGATCTTCCGAGGAACACTCGGGCACCGGCGGCGCTTGACGCGGTGTGCCTCATGCATACCACGACCAAGTACACCAAGGAAGCCATGTTACCGCGGACAGGTCTCTGGACAATTAACGAGGCGATTATGGCGGCGGGTCAGGCTACAGCTGACAACATGCCTCCCCGCGTCGGCATAATCCAGTTCGCCTTCAGGAGCCCAAGCATTACACAGCAGGAGCAAATCGCGAAGGTGCTCATCAATAACGCTGAGCATGTCGCCAAGATAACAGGAACAAAAGTAAAGGTGAGGTGGGTTACGAAGCAGCGGACAGGTCTCTTCAACAAGGCTCTCGCTGACTTATCTTACGAGAACTTGGAGCTTGTGGGGGCACCCAAGTTCACTGATGGGGATAAAGCGTTGGCGAACGAGCTACTCAAGAATCTGGGGCATCCTGAACAAGCGGAGCCTTTCAACGAGGAGCTTACGACTCCTGAGGAGTGGGAGAAGCTTTGGAGGAGCGGCATCCCGTCTCACCAGAAGAAGCATGGGAGCGACGACTACGTGGAGTTCAGCTGGCACTGCCCAACCGTCTGGATACAGGTTTACAGACCCCAGATCAGGGTGCCTGGTGTACGGTTACCAAGATGGCCTCACTACGCTCTCGGAGGTATGAAGGGACCCATCGACAGAACCATCCATACTGCGGGAAAGGCTATCAGCGGCACCCTCGTGGATCTGGTTACTGACCCGGCTAAGCTGAAAGCATGCAAAGATGAGTGGAAGAAACGTATCGTGGAGGAGTATGAGCCACCGCAGCTTGACCCTGAGTGGGACCCGCCCATCGACCTGCCGTGGCCGGAGTACGTTGTCACTGAGAGAGGCTACGACTGGAGCATACCCACGCCCAAGAAGTAGCTTCTTTTCCATCTTTCAACGCCAATTTTTTACACTCATCTAGAGTCCAATATATTAGGTATGAATCCACCAGCCTTCGAGGAGATCAAGGAGACAATAGAGGCACGACTCCAACAGACCATTGAGTTACTTGGCGAACTTGAGTTCCAAGTGAACACATGCACAGCCAGAGAATTCTATGATTACCTCACAGGAGAGACATTCAGCGGAGACAAGATCACTCTGAGAGACATTCTCGGGAACGAGTACCTGATACTCCATGAGGTAGTAGAGGTAAGTGAACTCAAGCGTCTAGGAGTGGAGTTGAATACCAGCACCTTGATGGAGGCACCGAAGGAAAAGATCTATGAGGCTCACCTAAACGCCATGAGGTTTGAGCTAGAATACGCGTTGCTCCTTGAGGACTATTACTGGCTGAAGCACAGGCTAGGACATCACAAAGATATTGTCGAGGATGACATGGATTCCAGAGAAACTGAAGCCCACCGCAAAAACCATCTATAACCATTTCCTGCAGTACAGCGATTACTAGGGTGTTCTAAGGCTTTGAACGACTGTTCTATTTGATGGGTATATTAACTTGCAGCGTAGCTTGATGCTCGACAAGAAATGAATAAGTCACAACAAATTTACGCGGTAACCGCGATCTGCTTAAGCATCATCATGGCAGGCGCCATCATCACCTACCGGCCAGGAGCAGTCGATCCATCGACGACGAGTACTGGCCCAGACTTCAGGTTCCCAACCGGCGTAGGAGTAAGCTCCGGCCTGGTACCGACCCTGTCCAGTGAAGCCGTGCCCACACTCTACAACGAAGAAGCCCAGATGAAGACCATCAGCCTCTCAGGCGCCGGCAGCGCATCCGCGACAGCGAATCAGGCAACCATCAGTCTAGGAGTTGAGATCACTTCCGAGTTAGCGAAGGATGCCATAGCTGAGAACGCTGAGCTAATGACAAGCATCATCAACGCAATCCAGGCTCAGGGAGTCAACGAGGACGACATCCAGACAACTAGCTACAACGTTTATGCCCAGTACGACTGGACCGAGGACGGTCGAGTTCTACGAGGCTACACCGTCACCAACATGGTCAGAGTCACGATAAAGGACCTAGACAAGGTGGGTGATGTCATCGATGTAGCGGGAGAAGCAGGCTCCAACCAGATGGGGGGAATCAGCTTCGAGCTAAGCGACGAGAAGCGTGAGGAGATCAAGCTGAACGCCTACGTAGCGGCCCTCGAGGACGCAAGAGCAAAAGCCGACGTCATAGCCGAGACCCTTGGAATAACCATCACTGGCGTCCAGTCCGTGACGGAGAGCAGCTACGCCCCCTCGAGGACCTACGTGGACTACGAAATGGCTGAGAGCAGCGTCATAGCAGGTAGAGCACCTACGCCCATAATCTCAGGCGACCTGACGGTAACCGTGAACGTACACATCGTATACCTCTTCGAGTAACCCTCGAAACCCCTTTTATTTTATTCACTCAAGTTTTTGATTAACTTCTTAACCCTATAACCCAAGTTTTTGCTATGTATGGTATAGATTCAGTTACGCCGACAGTCTGTAAGCTCATGAATATCCCGGAGCCAGAGGGAGCCACCGCGGAGCCCATCAAAGAAGTCACTGAAAAAGCCGAGGAAATCGTTGAGAAAGCATTACTTTACGCCCCGGACGCTATCGGTGAGTGGCTGTTCCAAGCTCACAAGGACGAGTTCATACATGTCATCGAGGCGGCGCCCATCCAAGTTGAGGTACGCTCCATGACGCCTAGCTACACGCCTGTATGCTACGGCAGCATGTTCACAGGGATGAAACCCGAGGCCCATGGGATAAACAAATACATGAAGCCGGTGCTCAAGGTGGAGACCTTGTTCGACGCCCTCGCCAAAGCAGGGAAACGCGTCGCCCTCGTCGCCGTGAAGGACTGCAGCATCGACCTCATCTTCAGGGAAAGGGACATCGACTACTACACTGAGGAGTATGACCCTCAGGTAGTTGAACGCGTCCTCAAGCTACTGGAGGACGACGACTACGACGTCATCGTTGCCTACAACCAGGAGTACGACGACCTCATGCACGGGTCAACGCCAACAGCCCCCGAGGCCATCGAGGCTTTCCGACGCCACTTGGGGACCTTCAAGAAACTAGCTGAGGCATTCAACACCAGATACAGCGACACATACAGGGTTATCGCGTTCCTCCCGGACCACGGCACCCACGTGGACCCTGAGACCGGTAAAGGCAGCCATGGCACAGACGGCCCTGACGACATGGAGGTCAGGCATTTCTGGGGTCTCAGTAAAGGGGAGTAGAATCCCACATTCAGATGTCTATAACATCTATATACAGGGGGTTTCTGGATAGACCCGGTATTTTTTTTGTGCCTAGTGGCTTCACGAACCATTTGAACTGTCCTTTATTGCCTCTGAAAGCGTCCAATACTTGTACTATGGGATCATTTGCATCCAATGGTAGAGTAATCATATTGACGTCACTCTCCAATGCGAGGTTGAGGATGTAACCTAGAAGCTGTTTGGCTGCATTATCGTCCCGGTAAGCGAATGGCGTGAGATACCAGTTACTCATCTGTTCCCCCTTTCCCGGCATTTTTGGCATCGTTGAGATAACACTAAGTATTTTCACCAAGAATGACATGAGTTTCCACCTGTTGTTGAGGCTCTTTAGTGTGAACTTCATGACTTTATTGTAGTCCCAGTAGCCGGCTACTGCTCTGACGCTGTCGCCATCCTCGTAGAGGAATATGTCATTGATATCGTAGAAAGGCATCCTCGCGTAGTATTCCCGGAAACTTCTCTCTGTAAATGGCTCATAGAAGTTATGGTTGCTGTACGTTTTGTTCATCAGGCTAATCACTACAGGTATATCGCCTTCCTTCATTCTACGTATCTTATACTCGTCAACCTTGTTGTGCTTGTAAGCCATCAACATGATAGGAATACAATCCCTGATCTCAATGAACCCGAGTTTCGTAAACAGGGTCATGCTGGGAACATTACCCTCAGTGATGTTCAGGTGAAGGAACTCGACTCCCTTACTCACGCATTGCTCCTCTACCTCAAGTTGGAGAGCTGAGGCGATGCCCTTTCTCCTATGATCAGGGTCCACCATGAACCCGTACTCGTATCCCGTCTTTTCGACACGCTCATTTATGACGACGTCTTTGACGGCGTACCCGGCGGACCCTACTATCTTGTCATTGTCCTCGGCTACGAGGATGTGCCAGTCCTCGTATGCCTTGCTTCGGTTGAAGAAGTCGGGGGAGCCGTCCAGTTCTATCTGGAGATCGGTGCCCATTGGGCACTTTTTCTGGAGTTTGATGAGGTTATCGTTATCCCCCAATACGGCTTCTCTAATATTCACCATGCAGGTTCTACCGATGAAAACCAAGTTCGGGTAGCTATATAACGGTGAAGGTGACTGAATTTACCCTTTCATCAGGTTTGATTGTGGAGCGAGTAGCCTGACTGGGCTATCGCTGCATGGCGCGGGCCAGTTCCAGCAATGCCTTGTATGGGTCCTTGGCCTTCACAACTCCGCTGGCCACCAGTATTCCCTCGGCTCCTAGATCCAGTGCCGCAGAAGCGTCGTCACCGTTCGTGATACCGGCGCCGCACAGCACCTTGACCTTGGGGTTCACTCCTTTTACGGCACCGACTGCCCCTCGTACAATATCTGGCTGGGCTTTACTGACGCTGATCCCTGACCCGATGAGTTCTGGGGGCTCGATGGCGATGGCGTCTGGCCCCAGCGCCGCCACCTTCCTCGCTACCTCAACAGTCTCGACGCAGACAACTACCTCAAGATCAGCCTCACGTGCACGTTTGATGCTTGCCTTGATGGTCTCGATGGGTATCTGTTTCTCCGAGTGGTTGAGTAGAGTGCCCACCGCCCCTGCCTCGGCGATGCTCTCGGGGAGAACATGTCCAGTGAATTTCCCGTACGTCACAGGGTCCACGTGTTGGCTGAACACGAGTGTCTCGCTGCTGTCAGCCACCGCCCCTAGGTCCACCAGTTGGGGAGAGATCGCGATGCTGATGCCGGTCTTCTCGTAGACACGTTCAGCTATCTTGGCGAACTCTATTGCGTTGCCTCCCATGGATTCCTCGTAGGTCTTCAGATTGACGATGATTAATGGGTACTGAACGATGATAACAGACATGACGATCCTAGTTGGGAATACCAGTATATAGACTTGAAGCCCCGACGGTTAAACGTTTTAAGCATCCTTGAACCCCCCCCTCAATCTGGTGCTTTTCAGTGAACGAAACGATTGAGGGTCCCAGAATCGTGGCTGGGCCCCCCGGATCCAAGGTAACCAAGATACTAGAGGCGGCAGGCATCGACCCCTGCAGCTACTCCTCACCCATCGTTGATGAGTCCACAAGTGCAGTTGAGGCTCAAGCTCTGTAGCTCTTCATGAACTCTTCGGTGGCTTGAAGGTACGCTTCCACGTCTTCCATGGTGTGGGGGCTGCTTATCCAGCAATGGCTCACGGTTGGACTCAGGTAGATTATGCCTTTCTCCAGCATGTGAGTGAAGTAAGCCCGGGTGGCGTCCATGTCGTTTCTCGCTGTATCACCTGCGTTCTTCGGCTCCTTATCCTGGAAATGGGTGGCGAAGGTGCTGCCAATTCCGGTAGCTGTAGCGGGTAGCTTGCTTCTATTGAAGATGTCTTGGAGATTCTTCCTCATCTTTTCACCGAGGCCGTCGATGTGCCTGTAGATATCACCTGTCTCAAGGGTGTCTATTGTGGCGCTTCCAGCAACCATGCTCACAGGGTTACCAGTGAAGGTTCCTCCGTGGGTGCTCCTGTCCTCGGGTTTCGGGTACTTGTGGTGATCGATCCTTTCCATTATCTCCGTTGGGCCCACGAAGGCTCCGATGGGGAAGCCGCCACCTATAATCTTTCCCATAATGGTGAGGTCGGGGGTGACTCTGTAATAGCCCTGAGCTCCTCCGAGGCCCAGTCTGAACCCTGTCACCACCTCGTCGAATATCAATAGGGCTCCTGTCTCGTCGCATATCTCCCGTAAGCCCTCAAGGTAACCGGGTTCAGGGGTAAGGAAACCCGCTGCTCCCATTACTGGTTCAAGTATGATGCATGCTAGCTGGTTGTTTTTGGCTATTTTCCTCGCTGCTTCAAGATCGTTGAATGGGGCGGCGAGGGTGTCCTCAGTGGTCTTGGGGTTAAGACCGGCTGACTCAAGTCTCCCGTAGGGTCTGCTTACGTATGCGTGGAGGCTGTCGTAGCCTCCGTGCCAGCTTCCTTCGATCTTGAGCATCTTGTTTCTACCGGTGTAGGCTCTGGCGAGGCGTGTTCCATACATGTTTGCCTCTGTGCCGCTGGCGCAGTACCTGACCATCTCAGCGGAGGGAACATGCTTAACGATGCGCTCAGCTAACTCGATTTCATTTTCATGGCTGAACCCGAAGTGGGTGCCCCGAGGAAGCTGCTTCCTTACGGCTTCCATCACGGGTTTCGGGCTGTGCCCCAGGATGAGGGCTCCGTGACCCATCCAGAAATCCGTGTACACGTTGCCGTCAACATCGGTGAGCTTGACGCCCTCAGCGTGGTCAAGGTAGAAGGGGTACGGTGGCAGCGCCCTTATGCCATAGCTGACTCCTGCAGGCAGGACTTTTCCCGCTCGTTCATAGAGTTGCTTTGATTTCTTGGTCCTTTCACTGTAGCTCAAGTCTCGTTCCTCGATAATATGATTGATGCAGTAGTCACGTTATAAAAAATGAGTGGAGTCACCTCACAATCGAGGAGCGTCTCCTATGAGTGGTGGGACGGCTCATCCGCTATGACTCTGTGTGAAGGCATCTTCGAGGATTATCTAAAAAATTATGAAAAGACAAGGTAGCTACTGAAAGTAGCTTGGAGCCAAGACCGATTTACCAGTCTCCTCCTTGAGGGCTAGAAGCGTTTCCTTGATGCCCTCATGTATTTTCCAGAACTCCTCTGGGATTCCTTCCTCGTCGCCATATAGTTCTTCCATCCTAGCCTGTTTCCCAAGGTACTTGTTGACGCGTATGCTGAACTGCTGGACGTACTCGTCCTCAGTGTAGTCCTTGTCGAAGACCTGTCTGAATAGTGTCTTCAGGTCCATGTATCGGGGGATGTAACCGATGGGAGTCTCGATGGCCTCGTATTCGCCGTGGACTCGTCCCTCAGCCCATATAAGCCAGACTTTCTTGTCTACTTTTTCGTTTGTATATTTGCCTTCATGTTTCAGGAAATAGTTGGTGCTGAACACCAGTGGGACCAGTTTTAGCTTGTTACCGAAATCAATGTGATTCTTAAGGTATCTTCCAAAGGGCACCACCATGAAATCCATTATTGCCATGGGGCTGCTCTTTCTCACGCCCGCCTGATCCAATGTCGCCGACGTGGTCTCGGATTCGATGGTCGCACCCATGTAGACTCCGTGGGCCCAACTCAAAGCCTGCGAGACGGGCACGTTTGTATCGCTATCCCTTCCCCCGTAGAGAACCCCTTCGATCACAAGCCCCTCTGGGTCATTGTAGCTGGGGTCCGCGTTATCCAGCTCGTTGATACGGATAGTGTACCGGGCGTTCCTGTGAGCGACCCCGACCTCATTGTCCTTGGGGTCTTTCATCCCTTTGCTCCACTCACCGATGTGATTGAGGCCCTCTATGGGGTACTGGCTCTCAGGAATCCCCATGTTAAGCCAGTAGGTCTTACCCTCATGCACCAGCACGTTGCTGAAAATCATCTCACGTGGCGTTGTGAGTGTCTTGAAGATGACTGGATCGTCAACAGGGTTAACGTCAGTGATGATGCCGAATACACCCTGTTCAATATTGACTGCTTTGCAGTTCCCGTCTTCATCTATCTTCAGGTATGCTATATCATCCCCCACCATGCTTTGACCGGGGATCATGGCGGTGCTGGTCTTACCGCAGGCACTAGGATAAGCTCCTGTGAAGTAAGTGGTCCTGTTCTTTCCCTCAGGCTTGACTCCCATAATGAGCATATGCTCGGCGAGCCAGTCCTCGTTATTGGCCTTGTAAACTGCCAGCCTTAACGCCAGTTTCTTGAGGCCCAGACTGTTACCAGCGTACTGGTTGTTAACAGAGTACACCTTGTTGTCCAGAAGATCGATATAGATACGGCGCTTGTCAACGTTGACGGTACAGTTACGGTCATCCAACTCGCCCGCACTGTGAATGAACGTAAAGAACTCTTCGCTCCCCCTAAGGTCCTTAAACTGCTCATAGCCCTTCCTGTAAAGGATATCCTCGCTGTGGGCCACGTACGAGCTGTCGGTGAACTGAAGGGCGCATAAGGTGAATTTACTGTTAGTGGGGCCAAGGCTGAAGAAGCGGATAATACATTCCTTTCCCTTCATCGCCCCGTCCATGTAGCCGAGAACCTCTTCTAACCCCTCGTCTCTGGGGACCGTGTTGATGCCTTTGCTCATCTGCATCTCTGAGGTGACCAGCACTTTGGTGTTTGCCTTATCTCTCGCTTGGTCGCTGTAGCCGTCCCAATGGATGGTGTGACCCTCCATGGCTAACGGGTACTCTTCGCCGTTCCTGATAGCGAGTTCACGAACATACGCGATGTCCTCAGGGTCATCGGTGATAATGGTGGCTTTAGCGGGTTTACATAAACTGAGGAACTTGGCTACCTGTTCCTCCACATGAATATTGTCGAGAGCCTTGAGCTTTCGTAGGCTCTTCTCGTCTAAATATTTGGGTAATGACTGCAATATGCCTCCAATTAGTGATGTGAAGCCGGTATTAGGCTTATCGGTAATTACCAATTTGGTTAGAGACTATTCATTCTCCTCCGGTGGCTTGATGTCCTTGAAGGTGAACCACAAAGCGATATCATACACTGCCTTGATGCCCCCTGCCACCAAGAAGGGAACAGAGAGACCGATGAACTGCATGATGTAGCCAGCGATACTGGGTCCGATTGCCAGCGTAAGACTCCTCGGGAGATTGATCAAACCTTGAACCCTGCTTCGCTCCTCCGGCTTCACAATAGCCATAGTATAGGACTGCCTCGTGGGCACATCCATCTGACTCAGCAGCGACCTACCCAGATACAGGAACAAGGAGACATTCATGGTAGGCGCATAGGGGATCGCTGCCATCATGATACTGGCTGGTAGATGGCTGTAAACCATAGTGTTGATGAGTCCGATGCGTTCACTGATGCGTGCAGCAAGCATGAAACTCACAGCAGCGAGGAGACTGGATGCTGAGAAGATGGCTCCAATAAAGTCCATTCCGAGGCCGAAACGCTCAAAGAACCAGAAAGCGACGAGGCTTTGAGTCATAAATGCGCCTCCAAAGGAATCCATGCTAAAAAGCACAGAGAAAAGGACAACATATCTCTTAGTCTCTGGGCTGAGAGATACCTGCACGACTTGCTCCTGCTTTATCTCAGCGTCTTCGCTTAGAAACAGGTACAAGACAACTACAACGAGGTTCAGGGCGGTGAAGATGGCGAACATCCAGCGGTAGGCACCCACCTCAGATACTCCCCAGCTCTGCAATACCACGAGGAAACCCGTAAATAAGCTACCAGCGGCTGAAGCTAACGAGCCGAGTGTACTACGTACAGCGTACAGACGTGTTCTTCTTTCATCAGGGCAGCTCTGGGCTAAGATCACTCTCTCAAGCATCTGGGCTACGCCGTAGCCTCCCCGATACCCCATGGTGGAGATCACAGAGACAACCACAAGCACGACGGGCTCAGAGACAAGGCTGAATACTAGACCAGAGGCAGCCGTCAGCAAACCGAAGAAAACTAAAACCCTTCTCCGCCCCACCTTGTCGGCTAGGAAACCAGCTATGAGGTTGAACAACGTGCTGCTGAGAAGCCCACCCGTTAAAACCAACCCTACCTGCCAGAGGGGCAACCCGAGGAGCTTGAGGTAGATAGCGAAGAAGATGCTGACGTAGCTAGCCGCGAAGCTTTGTAACGGTCTTACTGCAAGGAGTAGTTTGCCGTCCCTGTTCACCCAGTCAAGCATGACATGTTATTATACCCTGCAATATCATAACATTAGCCCTATACGTGGATGTATGGGAAAACCATAAACAGAGTTAAAGCAAACTTGAACCATGTCAGAGAACGGTAAACTATCCAAATTCTGGATACAGGAATTGACGCGCCCCGCCTTCGAAGACTGGCTCGAAAACGAGGCAGAGCCAGTTGTCATCGTAGGCATCGGCGCCATAGAGCAACATGGAACCCACCTCCCCTTAGGCACTGACAGTCTGGGAGTGGAGAAGTTCATCCATGATGCAGCTAGCAGAACCAACAGCGTGTGCATCCACCCATGTTGGCCAGGATACAGCCCCCACCACATGTCCTTCAAAGGCTCCATAACCTTCAGCGAGGACACACTCCTCGCCATCCTTCTGGACACCATCGAAAGCCTTGCAGAGCACGGCATCAAACGTATTGTACTCATCAACTTCCACGGCGGAAACAGCAACATAATGAAGCTGGCGGCCCAGATCGCTAAACGTGAGTTCAGGGTCATGATAGCTACACCGGAGGGACCCAGAAACACAGAGACATCCAAAAAGATTCTAGAAAGGATGCAGCGGTATCTAGAAGTTCATAGCGGACCCAGGGAAACGGCGTTTGCCCTCCACTACTTCCCTGAACTAGTCGAGATGTGGAGGCTGGACGACTGGGAGAACGGTGTCGTTATCAGCGAGCAGCTACAGGAGTTCATGAACCCGGATAGAGAAGACTATGAGCTGGTGAGTCAGGTCTTCTCTGCGTGTCTCGGCCCAAACACCGAGGACATCACAACGACAGGTCAGTACGCTACCACAGACCCGAGGAAAGCCGACGTGAAGGAAGCCGAAGTAAGCATGGAAGAGGCCACCCAGTTCCTCGCGGACTTCATAAACGTCTGGAAGACCATCCCTGTCCCGCTGTGCTACAGGGATTAACACCCCTCATTTTTTTGCTTAATAATTGTGTTTGTACATCTCCCTGAGGTTGTCTGATTCGTTTTTCTTGCGGGTTTTACAGGGTTTTTTAGCTCCATCGATCGGGCTGAAGAACGCTTCTAAACACTCGTCCTCGGTGAGTATCAACTCACTTTCGGAGCCGTTTTTGGGTTTACCCCCTTTGTCCATGGGTATGGACGTCTTCCCGTTACCACTCATTAACCTCAGCAATTCAACCCTCACAAGGAAACGATATTAAGAACCCGGAGGAACCAGATGAAACCACGGTTCCTACGTGTTGAATGCATGAAAAAGGGAGAAAAACAGGGTTGACCAGCATACAAAATGCTGTTTCCCATGGGTCATTGTTTCCTTGACACCGGGTAGACGCCGTCAGGGACATGTTTGTATTCGAAATGGCTGAGATCGGCGGGGCATTGCCCCGGTGCATCGATTATCAGTATCTCCTCTCCCAGTTCCTCGTACACCGCTCGGAAATGAGTCTTGGATTTGGACACAATTATATCAAACCCGTATGGATTGTACCCAAACTGCTTCATAGGGTCATCGTCAATGAGGCTAGTCTGCCTTGAAACCACCTGAAGCCAGACACCGTCAACCTGAATAATGCCAGCGGGCCCCAGATTTACCTCCCTGTTTATCGACATGGGTCCAGTGCCAGTATATTTTGCCTCACCGGACCAGAGAACCTCACCCTCGACTGTTAATTTACCGCCGTCACGCCATCCCGTGCTGGCGCCCACATCAAGCCTGACGGTCGCTCCCTTACCGGCGTCAACGCATTTAACGGCGGCGTCAGGGTCATAAATCAGTGGAACAGCCACGTTCTGGGCTCCCTGCCTGAGTAACTCGCGTAGCATAAAGGTCGTGTCGTTGGAACGATCAGCGTGATCCAGGATAACTATGGGTTTTGCTGAGTCCCTTGCCTTCCTGATGGCCTCTGAGACACCATTCTGAACACCGTACAGTGCGGCTTTCTCTCTTCCTGTGAGGTCGTCTCGTTTCATCCAGGCAAGGTCGCTTAGGTCTTTGGCTATTCGTTCAGCCAGCGCCTGGTCGCCGTCAGTCACCGCGATTAAGGACATGCCGAGGTTGTGTACGTCGCTCCACGCGAACCCGAAAAGTACCGTAACGTCGATAACGCCATCCTTAGTCTCCCACTCTTTAAGCCGGTCTATTAGATCCTTCGCCGGTGACACCGTTGTTGCGCTGAACACGCTGGGCACTACCACACCGGGTTTCCTTAACGCGACGATGGGTTTGACCTCTCCCCTCAGCGTCTTGATCATGCATTTGGCTGCTCTCACCCCCGTGTTCGCTTGGTCCACGTGAGGGCTACTATGGTATCCGAAGACACCGGTTGCCTCCTTGATTAATGCCTCATCCTTGTTACCGTGGAGGTCAAGGGTAACCCTGATGGGCATCTCGTAGCCCACGGCCTCCCTAATATCTCTCACTGCATCAGTCTCGGGGTCCGTCCTGCTCTCGGTTGCCATCGCGCCGTGCAGAGCAAGCAAGATACCGTCGAGGTCATTTTTTATCTCCTTGAAGCCTTCAACCATCCTCGGCACGTAGTGATCATACACCTCGTCAGCCACGGTGGCTGTGGCTCCTCCAGACGCGTTAAGTATGGGGACTAGTTCAATGTCCTCTGCTTCACAGACCTCCATGAAGCCCCCGATGCAGCTGTTGGTACCCCTCGCTTTATCCAGTACATCCGTACCATACTTGGCGTTGCGTTCAAAGTCAGCTAACGATGTAACCCCGGGCCAGAACGACACTGTCTCGTGGCTGAACCCTGCGACGCCGATTCTAAGTCTCTTTCCTATTCATGTCACCTTCCTAAGACTATCCCGGAGGGATCGATCTCCTCGCGTAGAAGCCGCAGCTCCTCAGTTATCGGGGGCTTCGTTTCAGGGACATCTCCGTCGATAACAAGCTTGAAGCTTGTGTTCATCTCCACGTCCTCCACGGAGACCCCAGGGTGAACCGAAACCAGCGACATCTTCTTCGACTCAGGGTCGAACCCCATCACGGCGAGCTGAGTGATGACCCGGTATGGACCTGTACCTGCTGGAAGCCCTGCTTGCTCCCTTGCCCCCGGTCCAGAGAGATAGCCGGGTGTTGTCAGGAAGTCCAGTTTCTCTACGAACCTGCGTTTGTCGTGGCGCATCAGCGTGATTGTCTGGGTGCAGAGGCTGCCCAAGTCGTTGGCTCCCCCGCTCCCAGGTAGCCTTACCTTTGGGTTCTCGTAGTCACCGATTACGGTGGTGTTGAGGTTGCCATACCTGTCTATCTGGGCTGCCCCTAGGAACCCGTAGTCAACCAGTCCCTGCTGAGCCATCCCCATGGCGTAGTCCATGCTCGCAGCCATGCATGCCTTATGGAATGTTCTGCTATCCCCGACGCTGATGGGAATCGTGGGCAGCTTCGGCCCGATACCTCCCGCCTCAAACACAATAAGGAGGTCAGGTGCGTGAAGCCTCTGCGCCAGCATGGTGGCGATGATGGGGAGCCCGGTGCCTACGAACACTGATTTCCTGTCCTCCAGCGCTCTGCTGGCGACACAGGCCATGAGTTCAGTTGGGTTGTACTCCATCACCGAGTCCTCCTTGACCATGGAGCGTCGAGAGGCACCTCTAGATACTCCAGTTTCCTTAGGTACTCCATCTTCTCCGTGCCTCCCACCAGCTCAAGGTACTCTTCATGGTTCGCTGCCCCGTACACGTATTTGTCCATGTACTCCTGTACACCCTCCTCGCTGCGGGTGAGGCGTAGCCACTCCGCCATGTGCTCCTCGTCGCTGTAGTAGAGCCCAGGCATGTTTCCTGGGTGACTGCCGTACGGTGTCTCCACGACTGCGTCCACGATGAAGTGGGGGATCACTGTCCTGTCGGGGTGCTCTGTGATCGCCTCTGGTTCAACGATCTTCTCAGTCGTGATTATGAGTCTCTTGCTGGCCCTAGCCAAGTCCACATCCTCAATGGTTATTCCATCTATCTGGCAGTTACCATACTTGTCACAGCGGTGAACGTGAATGAAACTGAAATCCGGGTAACAGGCAGGTAGCAACGTTATTGGTTGACCAGTCCATGGGTCCTCAACGATCTTCGACGAGCTGTAATTGAATGTATCCGTTCCCATCATCACCCTCGCTGGGAACCAGGGAAGCCCCATAGCGGCCGCCTTGAACCTCCACTGAAACGCTGCGTTGCTGAGCTCGGCGACAACCCTGACTTTCCCGGACTCCGCTGCCCGCCGACCAGCTGGGCTGAGGCCCCTGAGCTCGTGGCCAAAACTGTACGCGCAGTCGATGCGGTCAACTACGTCGCCGGCTATGAGTACGTCTACATCGTGGACGCTGGTCTTTCCCGCCATAATTAGGTTGCGTCGTCTCTGTCTAATCATCTCGAATATGGCGACCATACTGAACCTGATGTGGCCGAAGCCCCCCATGGCGAAGTAGTCGCCATCCCTTGTGAAGCGGCTGACCGCCTCCTCCATTGTCACTCGTTTATCGACAAGAGCACGCGTCTTGTTCTCAGCCATCCATCTCCGAGCCTCATCGGGGTGCATCCATCCGTGGAGTTCCCCCTTGCCCTCCATAAGAACCTTCATGGATTCATGTGGACTGGAAAAGGCTTAATCTTTATCGCTCCCAAGAAGAAAAAAGGGTCTAATAGACCCCCGATTCGCCGCTCCAGAGAAGCTTGTTCAGTGCCAGCAGGTACTTGTCTCTCCACGCCTCAAGCTCCTCCAGACTCTTGTCACCCACCATCTCATTGACGCCGTCGATTGCTTTCTGGACGACGGAGTCGGGGGTCTCGGTCCATTTAGCCATGTTCTTCAGCCACTCCGATTTGCTTGTGCCGATGTGACGCATGAGGTACTCGATTCCTCCTTTACCGCCCCCGAGGTGATACACCAGATAGGGTCCCATGATGGCCCACCTTATCCCGGGTCCAGCCCGGATGGCCTTGTCCACATCCTCTACGGAGGCTACTCCTTGGTCCACTAAGTCGAGGGCTTCTCTCCAAAGAGCAACGCTTATCCTGTTGGCGATAAAACCCGGCACCTCCTTCTTGAGCACCACAGGGACACGTCCAATATCCTCCATGACCCTGTAGGTGAGTTCGGTGGTCTCCTTGCTTGTCTTCTCCCCCGGGCTCAACTCCACTAGGGGCACAAGGTGAACTGGGTTCCATGGATGAGCGACGATAGCTCGTTCAGGGTGTTGCTTCATATCCCTAGCTATCGCCGTCATCATGAGGCCCGAGGTGCTGCTAGCGAAAACCACTTTCCTTGGAGCCAACCGATCCATCTCGGCGTAGAGGGGACGTTTAACATCAAGACTCTCAAAGACTGACTCCACGACGAAGTCAACCCCCTTCAACGCCGTCTCTAGGCTCGTTGTCGTGGAGAGACGTCCAGCTGCGGCCTCCTTATCTTTTCCCAAACCGTTGTCCACCAGTGTGCTTATGTGACTTAACACACGGCTGTAAGCCTCACTGAGCTTCTCGTCAGTAAGGTCCTGCATCACTACCTCGTAGCCGTTGAGGGCGAAGAGGGCCGCCCAGCCCTGACCCACGAGGCCAGAGCCGACGCATGCTACTCGTTTAACTTCATCGATCATGAGTTCTCACTATGAGACTCACATACCGGGCTTTTCTCATTTGCGCGGTCGTTACCGTTAAGTGACTTCACGTCCAGTTTTAACCATGTCTGATTCACACGTATTCTCAAGGGGAGCCGTGCATCTCCACAAGATGGATCGCGGAGAGGGAATCTATCTTTACACGAAGGATGGCACCCGGTACATCGATGGGAGCTCCGGCCCCATCTGCGTCAACATCGGTCACGGAGTAAAGGAGGTCACCGAAGCCGTTCACAAGCAGATGAAACAAGTTAGCTACGTTCACAGCAGTCACTTCATCACGGAGTCTGTCTTGGACTGCGCGGAGAAGATTGCAGGACTCGCTCCCGAGGGACTAGGCCACGTGTTTTTCTGCAGCGGAGGCTCAGAGGCCACCGAGTCAGCAGCCAAGATGGCCCGTCAGTACTACTTGTTGAAGGGTGAATCCACGCGTAGCAAGATCATAGCGCGTTGGCAGAGCTATCACGGCAACACATTAGGGGCTCTCAGCATGTCCGGTAACATTGCGAGGCGTAGACGATACGTGCCGATGCTGCTGGATTTCCCCCATATACCGCCCGCGTACTGTTACAGATGCTGGTTCGGTAAGACCTGCGACACCTGTGACTTGGAGTGTGCCAAGGCGCTGGACACTCAGATCAAGGCGACTGGCCCTGAGTATGTCTCAGCGTTCATCGCGGAGCCGGTGGTGGGAGCAACCCTCGGCACCGTCCCCGCAGCCCCCGGCTACTTCCAGTTAATCAGGGAGATATGTGACACCCACGACGTACTGTTCATCGCTGACGAAGTCATGACAGGGCTCGGTCGAACCGGGAAGAACTGGGGACTGGACCACTGGGACACCGAGCCGGACATCATAGCAACCGCAAAGGGACTCGCAGGTGGCTACCTTCCCCTCGGCGCAGCCATCGCCAGCGACAAGGTCTACGAGGGCTTCGGCGAACCCTTTGCACACGGCCACACGTATGGAAGTCACCCGGTTGCATGCGCGGCAGGAGCAGCGACTCTTGACTACGTTATCAAACACGGCCTAATCGAACGGTCAGCTGTGAATGGGGAATACTTCCACAAGAAGCTCAGTGACCTCAACGACCACCCCTCGGTGGGGGACATCAGGGGCATGGGTGTCTTCGCTGGTATCGAGTTCGTAGAGAACAAAGAAACCAAGAAGCCGTTCCCATCTGACCTCAGGTTCAATAGACGCGTTGTTGACCACTGCTTCAATAATGGATTACTGGTTTACCCTGGCTCTGGGACGGTGGACGGGGTCAACGGGGACCACATCCAGGTGGCACCCCCACTGGTGATTGAACGATCCGAGATAGATGAAGTCGTGGCGCTACTGGACAAATCTATAGGTGAAGTTGAGAAAGAACTGGGAGTAAAATAGAGGTTTACCTAATTTTGCCGTCTGTCACCTTTTCGAGGGTGATCTCCTCGGCGTCAGTGGTGAGCTGGAGCCCTTCCAGGTAGGCTTTACCATTCTTCGCCTCAAAGGTATATTTCATGAACGCGCTGAAGTCGATGAGATCGTTCTTGTACTCACGGATATCACCAACGTAGACCTGGTCTCCCGGTTTGCTATTCTGTGGGTTAAGTATGCCAACGTTCTCGCCGTCGTCCCCAGCCAGTAACATGCCTTCGCTGAGCTCTCCCCTCAGCTTCGCCGGCTGAAGGTTTGTCAACACAACGAGGTGCTTTCCCAAGAGGTCGTTCCTGTCAGGGTAGTAAGGCTTGAGACCCGCGCATAGCTGCCTCTGCTCGTCTCCTAAATCGATCTTAATGATATACAGCTTGTCTGCTCCCGAGTGATCCAGTACCTCTGTTACCTTTGCCACCTTGAGGTTCAGGGCTGAGAGGTCGGTTGGGTTGAGCAGCCTGTAACTGCCTCCATTATACTTGACGATGTTCTCACAGATCTCGGTGATGGCGTCATCCAGATACCTACCGCTGGTCTCACTGTTCCCCTGCACGTAGATGATAAGGTTCTTGCTGTCGTACCCAATCTTGGTGTGTTGCCCCTGTTTCACGTCGAGCCAGCACATGACGTGCTCATCGTCCACCATCGCGAACTTCCCCGGGGGTACCTTCATCCGCTCAGTCTCCCCGAGGGGGATGTAGACTTCGTTGCCCTGTGTCACTTTGAGCCTGACGTTGTCTGTGACCTTGTCAAGGTCATGGACGCCGACGCTCACCCTCTTGGATGCGGCCACGATGTTGTAGCTGTCCACCACCGTGTTGATGGTGGGAAGTCGTCCATTCTCCTTAACAAGGTTGATGAGATGAGTTACGGGGCTCTCAGCTTCGATCTTGAACTTCTTGTAGACATCGTTGTAAGCCTGAATGATCTTGTCACCGGTGTAATCAGTGTTCTTGATGGTCTCCGCAGCCTGCTTCTTGAGCCTGTCAAGTTCGCTGCTGCTCTTCTTGATGTCCACGCCTTCCACGACTGCCAGTTTCACGTCTACTCCAAGTTTGGTGAGCTTGTCGTCGATTGTGAACTCGATTTTTCTCTCCGAGGCTTTCGGTGCGGGTGCCTTGATCTCGATTGGGTCGATCTTCTTGAGGATTATCTGAGCCTCATTCACCTTATGGTTCTCTATGATGGACTCGGTGTCGCTCCACTTGAGCTCCCCGAGGTTGAGCTGCCCCTCGATCTTGGCTGCGAACAGCGGCAGGATAGGCTTCACCATCACAGTGAGGTTCTTGACAATGTTGACGCAGTCAGTCAGCACGCGCTGACCCAGCTCCTTGTCGGACTTGACTAGCTCCCAGGGCTTTTTGTCCTGGAAGTATTTGTTGCCTACGCTGCTTATCTCCAGTATCCGGTTCACGGCGTCTCTGAACTCGTAGCTCCCGTAGGCTTTACGGACACCTTGACACTTCTCCTTGACTTCTTTCAGAAGCTCTGGGTCGTTGACCTTGGTGATCTGTCCTCCGTAGTACTTGTTGGTGAAGCTCATGACCCTGTAGATCAGGTTAGCGAGGTTTGAGACGAGCTCGTTGTTGATCCTGTTCTCCACGTTTTTGAGGTCCAGGTCGATGTCGGTCATTGTGTGGCTGAGGTTAGCGGCATAGTAGAACCTGAGTAGCTCGGGGTCAAGGTACTCCTTGAACTCCTCGGCTGTGAGGAAAGTTCCTCTGCTTTTGCTCATTTTCTCGCCGTTCACAGTGAGGAACCCGTGGACCACAATGTTGTCTGGCACGTGGAACCCTGAGCCCATAAGGATAGCCGGCCAGAAGAGAAGATGGAAATAGATGATATCCTTCCCGATGAAGTGAATTATCTCAGCTTCATCTTTCTGCCAGTAGTCATCCGCAGTGAAAGGCTTGTCTATGCAATAGTTTGCCGTACTCCCTATGTACCCGATGGGCGCGTCCAGCCAAACGTAGAAGTACTTGTCTTCCGAGTCAGGTATCTTGAAACCGAAGTATGGGCCGTCTCGGCTGATACACCAGTCCTCTAACCCCTCCTTGATCCAGCTGAGAATCTGGTTTCGGATCTCGGGCTGCAGCCTGTGGTTACCTATGAGCCATCTCTTCAACTTGTCGCTGAACTCGCTGAGTTTGAAGAAGTAATGTAGACTGTTCCTCCTGATTGGGGTAGCCCCACAGATGCTGCAGTAAGAGTTGATTAGCTCAGTGGTGTTATAGGTGCTGTTGCATTTCTCACACACATCACCGTACTGGTCCTGAGCACCACATTTTGGACAAGTACCCTTCACGTACCTGTCTGGAAGGTACCGGTTACAGTTCTCACAGTAGGTGAGCTCGATCTCCTTAGTGTAAATATGCCCATTGTCTTGTAGACGCTTGAATATCAGCTCAGTGTAGTAACGGTTCTCCTCGCTATTCGTTGAGTGATACGAGTCGAACTCCACGAGATAGTCATCGTAGTCACGTTTATGCTCCTTCCACCAGTGCTCGATGAACTCCTCGGGCGAGATTCCCTGCTTCGACGCGTTGATCTCAATAGGGGCGCCATGGGTATCATCCGCCCCGCAGTAGGCTACATCTCGTCCAGTGAGCTTGAGGAACCTGACGTAGATATCAGTCTGGATGTACTCCACCATGTGACCTATGTGGACTGGTCCGTTGGCGTAGATGAGGGCCGATGTTACAAGTGTTTTCTTTGACATATCATGGGACAATGGATTCACCTCAAAGGTTTTCATACAGAAAAAGAGCCTCTATTTATTAATCCTCGTAAAAATCAATGCCATAATTATTCCAAACGGCATTAACCCTCGGTGGGAAGCGTTTCTTCTTCGCCGCTCTGCTCCTTATCAAGCTTAATATCAGTATCTATGGTTTCGTTCAGAGCATCAATACGAGCCTTGTAACGGTATGCACCCGACCCAACAATGGTACCCCCCACCAAAGCGATCGTAAGGTTAAGGTCATTGGGAATAGCCCCCGCATAATAGACAAGGTAAACAACCTGCTGTAGGAGGTAAGCAAGTACACCAGTAGTAACACCAACCTGCATAGGTTCAATGCTGGACCTTCTAGCAACCAAGAACCCAGCGACAGCACCAAAGAAAAAGTTGGAACCAGTGAAGAGCATCCAGTACTGAGACTGAAACTCAGTTGAACCAGGTGAGTGCCCCACAATCATCCCAAAAACCTCTAGCAACATGAAAGGAATGCCTACAGCGATTGAAGCGCCTGAGAAGTAGAGTCTTAGCCGATCCCTGTTATTCTGACCCAACTCTAATCAGGTTATGAATGTTCTAGACGAGTATATAACAGAGGGTAACCGACCCGTTTTATCGGATCATCGAGTCATTGACTTGAAGATAAGTACACCTGCTACCGATCCGCCTATGAGCCCAACCATAGTATAGATATCACCGATGGCTCCAGCCCCATAAAAAATGGTGTAAACTATCTGCTGAAACAGGTAAGCCATGACCCCCGTCACCACACCAGCCCGTAACGGACTCTTTTCCTCACCAAGACGTCTGGCGACAAGATACCCCCCCAGCAACCCTCCCACCAAGTGAAGCGTCACGAAAAGCGATGAATACAAATCCTTGAAGCTATCAGTCACAGGCGACGACCCCATGATGAGACCCAGTATCTCCCCGACAAAGAAAGGAACCCCGAAAGCCAATGAAGCACCCGCGAAGTACACCTGAAACTTTTCCTTGGTATCGCTCTTCATATCTAACTAGACATGAATTAGACTCAACTGATATTTAACAGCAAGAGACTAACACGAGTAAGAACTGCTACGTGAAGAACGTGAACCACCTTGACGTCCCTCGATCATCAATCCATCACACCGTACTCAATCTCCAAGGCTCGAAATATCTCGATCTTCAACCCAGGCAGCCCCAGCGAAAAAACCGGACACAAAGCTGCCAACGAATAATCTGCGGTGAGGACGGCAATCAATTCGAGAAGGTAGGAGTCAGCAGTTTTCTTTCTAATTAAATAGTTATTGAATTCTAAAAGTTACTCACTTTTCATGGTGGATGTGGATTTTTTTTTAATTTAATGATTGAAAAAATATTTAAGCTTAATAAAATTTGTCATTTAATCGGAGTTTTGTTTCCAAAGTTTTTTAATGTTATAGATTGATTGTAAAAACTAGGTATTCTACGGAGAATATCAAAAATGGCATTACTAACAGAAGGAAGAATAATTCCATTAATTGCTTTCATCCTCACCTGGGTAGCGACCTACATCGCTATCGGTATGGGTAAGGAAGGAAAGATTAAGATACGACGAATTGCTGGCCTAGACGCCATTGAGGAAGTCATCGGCCGCTCCGTTGAGATGGGGCGCCCAGTCTTCGACATCATCGGCATGGGCCAGTTCACTGACATATACGCAACACAGACAATCGCAGGCCTCAGCATACTAAGCTACGTCTCAGGCCTCTGCGCGAAACTTGGCGCCAAACTCTATGCCCCACAGGCAAGAGTAGACGTCATGCCAGTCGCAATAGAGGTAGTGAGAGATGCTTACAGAGTAGAGGGAAAACTAGATGAGATCGATGTCGACGAACAACTTCCCTACCTCTCAGGAACCCAGTTCGCCTGGGCAAGCGGGATCATAGGTATGGCGGCTCGTATGAAGCCGGCGGGAAACATCATGATTGGACCGTTCTGGGCCGAGTCAATGATGTTTGCCGAGACCTTTGACAGGGTAGGAGCAATGCAGGTAGGCGGCACAGCTAGAACATACCAGATACCATTCTTCGCGGCCCTCTGTGATTACGTGCTTATCGGCGAAGAGATATTCGCTGCTGGAGCATATGTCTCAGGTGACCCTCAGCAGATTGGTAGCATCGCAGCTCAAGACTGGTTCAAATTTGCAGCCATAGGTCTCTCAATACTAGGTGCTTTACTCGCCAGTGTCGGCGTCAACATAATAGCGGAGTTGTTATCGAGGTGATTATGAATGGATTATAGAAGAGATATACCCTTAGCAATCACGTTCCTAATCGGAATCATCGCGGTTCTCGACTACTACACAGGAGTACAGGTAATCACAGACACGTTCACCTTAATCAAGAACTGGGGCGTCGTCATACAAGGCTTCGCTCTCGGCCTCGGAGCAGTCAACCTGTTACGTGTCCACGGTAAACGAATAAGTCAACGTAGTGGAGGCACTGATTGGATGTTCAGTGGGTGGCTCTTGTTAATGATGGCTATGTTCATTGTCGTTGGATTAGGAACAGGTCAATACGATGCGGGTCCAACATATTCTTGGATCTACAACGCAATCTATCTGCCTCTAGGCGCAACGATGTACAGTAGCTTGGCGTTCTACATGGCTTATGGTTCTTACAAAGTGCTACGAGCGAGAAACTTTGATGCAGCTCTATTGTTCATCACAGCTGTACTAGTCATAATGGGCAACACACCCGCCCTCGCCGCTACGTTCCCGGGACTCTTCTATACACGTGAGTGGATATTTGGTCCCATCGTAAGCGGAGCATACAGAGGTATCCGTATAGGCATTGGTATGGGAGCAGTAGTACTTGGAATCAGGACACTGCTCGGAATGGAGACAGGCTATCTAGGGAGGCGATAAAAATGTCAATATGGGAAAAAATGACATCACTTCCCCGTGAGATAGTCATGGGTCTAGTCCTAATAGCTATGATAATACCTGCCATGAACCCTCTGGGTCTTCCTCTTTTTACAGGAGACATGTCTAGAGCATGGTACAATACTGTTGATGCACTTCCGGCGGGCTCAGTTGTCCTCTTCGACGTCGGCTACGGTTCAGGAGGCTACCCAAGCCTTGGCCCGGGAAACATCGCGGCCTTCCACCAGATGTTTGAGAAAGATCTCAAAATAGTGATGATGGCTACAGCCCTTGAGGGTTCAATGATGTATCCATTGGTCATGGAAGGTGTCAAACCTGAGCAAAACTATGGTGCAGTCTACGGTGAAGACTATGTATTCCTCGGTTACATCGCCGGCGGCCAGACAGCCATGGCAGGAGTGCTTGGAGACCTCAAGGCTCTCGTATCTGTTGACTATGAAGGCACATCAGTAGACAGCCTATCAATCATGGACAATGTTAACGGTGCAGATGACTTTGACCTAGTAGCTTACATGACAACTGCAGGAGGTACAGCTGAGGGCTGGGTCTACCAAGCCTACAGCCAGTACAATGCAGACGTACTCGGAGGCTGCCTAAGCATGATGACGACAAGCATCAAGCCCTACTATGACTCGGGACAAATACTGGGAATCATGGACGGCATTAAGGGTGCCGCTGACCTAGAGTTCCTCACGGGTCACCCCGGAGACGCAATCGTCAGTAGCGACATTCTGAGCTTCACACAGGCACTAGTACTAATCTTCATTCTGATCGGGAACGTCTCGTTCTGGATGACAAGAGGCAAAGGGGAGGCGAGCTAAATGGTATCAGTAGATCCACAGATATGGATAGCAGCCTTCTTCACGATAGCCGCAACAAGCTACGCTTTCAGAGACAACGTTGTGTTTAAGTTCGCCGAGAACACGTTCATCGGCGTCGCAGCTGGTCACACCATAGTAATGGGCGTCAAGAACATCAGAGACTACGGCTGGACCCACATAATGCAGGGGGAGATGATATACAGCGTCGCCTTCCTGCTAGGGATTCTGCTATACGCGAGATTCCACAGAGACTACTACTGGCTATACAGATACCCCATCGCCTTCCTTGTAGGCAACGGCATAGGGATCAGTATCAGAGCAGCCATCCACAGCGACTTCATTGTACAGGTAGCCGCCACAGCGTCACCACTGATAAAATCAGATGCTTTAGGCACAGTCAACGCTCTCATCACCTTCGTTGGTGTAGTAACTTCAATCAGTCACTTCATCTTCACGCAGGAAAAGATACATGAGGGCGCCATCGGGATAGTGCCAAAGATCGGGCGCTGGATGATGCTACTAGCTTTCGGAGCCAGCTTCGGTAACACTGTCATGAGCAGATTCGGAATGTACCAAGGCAGAATTATCTTCCTGTTGAGGGAATGGTTACAAATCATCTAATGGAAACTTCTATCCCCCTTTTTTATTCATATTAAAACTCTTATGCAGAGCAAACCTCACATAAATGATACACTTGAGCGACCAGTCGAAAAAACCGAGCACAACAGACTACATGGCAGGGGCCGTGCTGTCGTATGGTATAGTTTATTTCTGGATCAGGGTCAAGACACTCTATAACGCCCCATGGATACTAGCATTCGTCTTCTTCTATCTCGGCGGTCTCTTACCTTCAGGCATGATCTGTAAACGAACCAGCAGAAATCAGCTACCAACCGGGTTGAAAAGCGCCATAATATCATGGATCTTTACAGTCGTGAGCCTTCTCGCGTTCACACAGGGAAACCAAGCTAGTTTCTTCGGTGTACTTCTGGTTTTTTTCCTGTTGGGAGGATTCACATCGGGATACATCACTACTAGACAGCGGCTCAAACCGCGGAAGCCTAAGAGGGAAGTGGAAGTATAATACTTTAAATCGACCACATCCGAATACTAATCGAGATGAGTAGATTCCAAACCGGAGACATAGAGGTACCCGAGGAAGAGATAGAGGAGATACTTCGAAAGACTGCAGAGCGAATCCACCTCTATGGGATGGAGACCGTAGCCATCATGACCTTGGAGAGCATAAAACCCATGGTCTACGTAGGCGGAGAACTAAGCCGATTAACACTTTCACCCTTCATGCCCGCCCTCGGCCCAGACTTTAACCTCCTCGGAGAGAAACTCATTCTAGTGTTTGAGGACAGGAAAAACATTGACAAGCTCATCGATCTCCTTGAAGCCATGGCTCAAGGTGAGTACGAGTCCGAAGAAGAGGAACCCGTGGGGGAGACCACAGAGCCTGTAGAGGAACCAGAAAAAGTACCGACAGAGAATACAACAGAGCGAAAAGGCTGGCGCCGCTTCTTTCCGTTTTAATCGAGTTCATTTTAATCGAATATATCAGAAAACCTTATTCGTATGTGGCTGCGACCAATATTGAATCAATATGGCTACCCTCAAAAAGTCTACAGAAGAGATGCAATACATTATTGCAACCGATGTCGGAAGCACAACCACCAAAGCCCGACTCTTCCACCTCAAAGATGGTGAATGGCGTTTCCTAGTAGCAGGAGAAGCACCAACCACAGTAGAAGCCCCCTACGAGGACGTTACAATGGGGGTTCAGAACGCAGTGCGAGAGGTCGAGGAACTGACTGGGCACAAGCTTCTAGCCCCTGATGGCAGCGGACTAATCCTGCCCTACGACGGCGAGAAGGGAGTTGATCTATACGTCACTACTAGCAGCGCCGGTGGTGGACTGCAGATGATGGTCAGTGGACTAATCAAGTCAATGACCGCTGCGAGCGCCAACAGAGCGGCACTCGGCGCAGGAGCCATCGTCATGGACGTCATCGCCAGGGACGACGGCAGGCAGGTCTACCAAAAGATCAGGATGATCAGGAGCCTCAGACCTGACATGATACTCATGGCAGGTGGCACCGACGGGGGAGCAAGCAGCCATGTCATGGAGATCGCTGAGCTCATCAAGGCCGCCGAGCCAAAGCCCAGACTTGGAGTCGCCTATCAGCTACCCATCGTATACGCAGGCAACAAGACACTCCGTCCTCAGATCGAGGAGCTACTCAAAGAGGGCTTCGCACTCGACATGGTGGACAACATCAGGCCCGTACTAGAGCAGGAGAACACTGAGCCAGCTAGGCGAGCTGTCCACGAGCTCTTCATGGAGCACGTCATGAGCCACGCACCGGGATACACACGGCTGATGAAGTGGACAGACGTAGACATCATGCCAACTCCCGCAGGCGAGGGAATGGCCATGCAACTCATCTCCAACTCCTACAAAATGAATGTCCTGGGTGTAGGCCTCGGCGGGGCAACCACAAACGTGTACTCAATTGTTGACGGAAGGTTCGTCAGAAGCGTCTCAGCCAACCTGGGAATGAGCTACAGCGTGACCAACGTCATGAAGGAGGCCGGCATCGAGAACATAATGCGGTGGATACCCTTCAACTTAGACAAGGAGGAAGTGGCAAGCCGCCTCATGAATAAGATGATCAGGCCTACCACCATCCCCCAAACACTGGAGGACCTCATAGTGGAGCACAGCGTAGCACGTGAAGCGCTACGACTCGGCCTGCAACATCACAGAACCATAGCTACAAGGCTTAAGGGCGTACAACTGGAGCGAACCATCAGCGACATGTTCGAGCAAGCCGTCGAGGATAGCTACGTAAAGATGATGGATATCGCCATATGCGCAGGGACAGGCGGGCTTTTAAGCCATGCACCGCGACGTGTCCAGAGCATGTTCATCCTCACGGACGCGTGGCAACCTGAAGGCATCACAAGGATGTACCAGGACAGCGTATTCATGATGCCACACATCGGCGTACTGAGCACAGTCTACCGTGAAGCGGCGTGGAACATCTTCGACAAGGACTGCCTCGTCAGGATGGGAACCAACATCGCTGCAACAGGTAATGGGAAGTTTGGCGACCCCTGCATGACAATCGAGATGACTATGCCCGATGGAAAGATAGTTAAAGAGGAGATGACCTTCGGCGAGATCAAGCTTATGAAGCTTGGCCCAGACGAGGAGGCAAAAGTCCACATCACTCCCGAAAAGGAGTTCGATGTAGGGGCAGGCCCCGGTAAGGAACGGGAGGCAACCGTCGCAGGCGGAGTAGCCGGTGTAATGATAGACGCACGTGGGAGACCAATATACCTACCCGAGGAAGAGACAGCAAGAAAAGAACTCCTACTGAAATGGTTCAAGTCACTTGAGTTATATAATGAGAATAAGCTGGAGGCGTTGATCTAATGGTAGACAAAGCAATTGAAAACATAACCAACGGAGAGGAAGCCGAGACAGAGGAGGCTCACGCCTACACACCCGGCTTGAAAGTCAAGAGAACCATGACAGTCGACAAG
Organism: Candidatus Bathyarchaeota archaeon; assembly: GCA_026014815.1. Taxonomy (GTDB): domain Archaea; phylum Thermoproteota; class Bathyarchaeia; order TCS64; family TCS64; genus RBG-16-57-9. The sequence continues at coordinate 46,086 of JAOZHP010000088.1, read as the reverse complement.
ACGAGAAGACTCCCCATCATGGGAGAGGTTTTCCTCAAGGTCGGCGACAAGATAGAGTACAATGAGATCGTGGCCAGAACAGAGATCAGCGGAGACCCACATATCATCAAGATGGGCATGATCCTCGGTCTTGAGCCAGAGGATGTCCCAAGGTACATGACGAAACAACTGGGAGAAACAGTTGAGAAAGGTGAACTCATAGGGTATTACAGCGCCCTCTTCGGTCTCATCAAGAAACGCGTCGAATCACCTGTAGATGGAACCATTGAGAGTATCAGTGATATCACCGGACAGGTGATCATCAGAGGCGTACCAATCCCAGTAGAGGTAGACGCATATATCCCGGGGACAGTTGTGGAGGTCATGCCCCGGGAAGGCGCGGTCATCGAGACTAGCGCCGCCTTCATTCAGGGCATCTTCGGCATAGGCGGCGAGGTACACGGCCCCCTACACGTCATAGCCAAAAACAACACCGAAATCCTAGATGCTGACATGATTACCGCTGATCACAAAGGCAGTGTCCTCATTGGCGGAAGCCAGGTCACCCTCGATGCCCTAAGAAAAGCAGCGGACATTGGGGTCTCAGCCATCGTCAGCGGCGGAGTCAGACACGACGATCTCACAACCTTCACTGGAGAAGAAATCGGTGTCGCCATTACAGGTACCGAGGAGGTTGGTTTAACAATCATCATCACCGAGGGATTCGGGAAGATGAGTATGAGTCAGAGAACCTTTGACCTACTCAAGGAATTTGAGGGAAAACAGGCCGCGGTTAACGGCGCTACTCAGATCAGGGCAGGGGTACTCAGACCCGAGATCATCATTCCCCACGAAATCCAAGAGGACGAGGAGTCGGAGGCGCTAAGCAGTGGCATGATCGCCGGTACACCCATCAGAATCATCAGGCAGCCATACTTTGGAGCCATAGGGAAGGTACACAGCCTCCCGGTAGAGCTTCAGAGGCTTGAGTCCGAGTCCATGGTCCGCGTGGTGAACATCGAGCTAGATGGCGGCGAAGTGGTCATGGTGCCACGAGCCAACGTCGAGATCATAGAGGAGTAAATTCCTCTAACCATTTTCTTATCCAATGGAATTTATCCAGTTTTTTCATCGCCTGACACTTATTTTATTACAGGACACGCAGAGTATTGACCATGAACACTTTCGACGTACCCGCATGGGAGTTCTATGGATGGAAACCTGAGAAACTCGGCTTCCCGGAGAGATGGACAGTCAAGGAGCAGAAGATGATTGGTCACGACTCACCAAAACTCTCGGACAGGGAGTTTGCGGAAAAACTCCAGAACCCTGTTGGCACGCCGCAGCTAAGCGACCTCGCCAAGGGAAAACAGAGATGCGTTATCGTAATAGACGACATGACCAGGCCAACCAAACAATACCAGATGTTACCCGCGGTCCTCAATGAACTACACAAGGGAGGCCTAAACGACGACCAAATAGTCTTCATGATGGCTACCGGAGCCCACGGTGGAAGGCTTCTCTTCGATTTCCAGAAGAAACTAGGCCCAGAGACCCCTAAGAGGTATCTGGTTTTCAACCATAACTGCTACGAGAACCTCGTCGACCTTGGGGAGACAAGCCACGGGACACCTATCCACATCAACACTGAAGTGATGAACTGCGACCTCAAAATCACCCTTGGAGTCATGATGCCTCACTTCGGGTACGGGTTCGGAGGCGGTAGCAAGATGATCCTCCCCGGAGTAGCAGGCATCGACAGCATCACCCATAACCACAGGATCAGAGACGGCACAGGACCCGGAAAGGTCTTGGAAAACGTCAGACGCCTCGATTCTGAGGAAGCAGCAAGAGCAGCAGGAGTTGATTTCGTGATCAACGCGTTCATGAACGCTGACTGCGACGTGGCTGACCTCGTATGCGGTGATGTGGTTGACGCCCACAGGGAGGGCGTGAAGATAGCACGACGCCACTACGCCACAGAGATTGTGAAGGACGCCGACATAGTCATAGGCAACGGGTACCCCATGGCCAACGAGGGTTACAAGGCGTACCACCTCCTCAACGACTCGGTTCGTGAAGGAGGAGACATGGTGTTCCTCCTCTACACACCCGAAGGATGCAGGGTCCACCACTATAACGGCAGGTTCGGAACAGACTTTGGGGGCAGAGGATGGACCAAGACCACATACATCAAGAAACCATGGAAAATGAACAGAGTCATCTGCGTCACCCCACAGATAGCCAAGATGGATGAATATTATTATGGTGAGGGAAGCCAATGGGTCAAGTCATGGCAGAAAGCCCGGAAGATGCTTGAGGAAACCCACAGCGATGATGCCTTAGTCGCTCTATACCCCACAGCAGCCATGCAGATATCCAAGGCAAACGCCTCCAACACCTAATTTTTGATCAAAACCGCAGCTATGAGAAACTATAGCCGCTCAAAAACACGCTTCACAGCGTCCACGCCGTCACCCAGAACCTCGATGTCATTAATTTCACCGATTCCAGACTGGTACGCCCACTTGATGTGATCTATGCGCTCTGGGTTGAAACCCATAATACGTGAAGCAGTGGCGTCAGCGGCAACCGGGTCAGTGCTAGCTATTATTGTGTCCATCTTCACGGGCTTACCGTGTACGGGTCCCCTGCCCTCCATTGCGATGAAGCCGTCGATGACTGTCAATTGAGGAGGCAGAGTCCTGTTGATGTCGTGGATGACCTTGTGCATGCCCTGTAGGTGAAACTTGCCCTTCCACTTTGTGGTAAGCATCCCGAACATGTTCTTCATCCCAAGCGTCACCGCTGTGTTCATGTGGGTCTTGAGCTTCGCGGCGCTAACGATGGCTGACTCGGATGCTATCTTGGCTACCTTAATCTTCTTCAACACCCTCCCATCAGGCACAGGCAGCTCCACCTTCTCGTCCACATGCCGCATGTTAACGAACTCTACTCCTACTCTGTCAAGCATCTTCTGCATACCACTCATTACGACAGCCTTGGAGGCGTTGGTGGTCTGGGCGTCTGACTCAACCACGATGACCTCCTTCCCCAAGTCACGAACACGGTTGATGATAGCTTCAACCACCACAGGGTCAGTGGTGGCCCCCGTCTCCCAGTTCCTCGTAGTGATAAAGTTGACTTTGATTAGAACTTGATCCCAGTCCTTTAACGCATCTTTGTATGGGACCAGATCGAAAGCAGTGTAAACAGGCTCAGCGCCTCGCTCACCCTTGATGACGGCAACTTTACTCAGAACACACACCTTTCAGACATGTACAATAGTGACACCTAAAAAAGTTGACTATGTTCAAAGATTATATGTGAATAATGAAACCTGTTATTGATTGGAGTATAGCTGTGTCATGAAAAAGAGTGAGCCAAACTTCCTTGTGATAGGGGGAATGCGGTGTGCAACAGGCTGGATTAGGCAGTGCTTGAAGGAGCACCCAGATATTTTCATGCCACGGAAAGAGATTCATTTCTTCGAAAGAGAATATGAGAAAGGTCTTGAATATTGGCTCAGTTTCTTCGAAGACAGAGGTGACCAGAAAGCAGTCGGCGAAAAAACTGCAACATATCTTCATGAAAAGATTGTACCAGAGAGGATAGCTGAGCACTACCCAGACATGAAACTGATCTGTTGTATAAGGGACCCTGTGGAAAGGATGTTCAGTCACTTTATGATGAATCGAAACGGTGACGAGTCACTGAGAGATAAAAAATTCGAGGAAGTATCTACCTTAGATAGTGAATATTTTAAAAGGAGCCTGTACTTCACTCATATCTCCAATTTCATGAAGCATTTCCCAAGAGAGAACATCCTCCTGCTAGTTTATGAAGACAAAGACAAGGATCAATACGGGTTCCTTGAGAAAATATTCAGGTTCCTTGAAGTGGACCCTAATTTTAGACCCCCGTCAGCAAAGATTCAGATGAAGCAAGGATCCTTTGAGCACGGTAACAATGGATGGAATATAATATCAACGGTGATGCTTCACCCTCGATCACCTCGATTCTTAAAGAAGGCCTATAGTGGATTGAGGCCAAGTGCTGAGTCTGAGATCGAGGAAAAGACTTATCGAAGAATGGGTCCTTTGTTAGCCTCAGAAATCAAGGGATTAGAAGAGATACTTGACAGGAAGCTAGACTGTTGGAGAACACGAGCTTACGCGGATTTCTAAAGTCTCTGATCTACTTGGTATGGAGACTTCCAGTATTTTCTTTCCTGAGGACACGGCTGAAGCGTACTCATTTCACCATGATTCATTACCATAGGATGAGCCCCGAGAAATTCAGAGAACACATCTTATTTCTAAGAGAAAAATACAACATTATCTCACTTCAGACCTTACGAGATATATTATATGACACAAATGGACAGAAATTACCCGAAAATAGTCTCATCATCACTTTTGATGATGGATGGAAGACAAATTATCAGCTCTTACCAGTGATAAAAGAGTTTGACTGCCCCATTACGATCTTTCTTTCCACTGGACTTGTAGGCTCAAACCGAAAGCCGGGCTCCAAAGTCATTTATGATGACTTCCTCATCAACGAGGATCTGCTTCAACAGATAACCAGACAATCGGAGGAAACAGGAATCATAGAGTACTTCGATTACAACAGCTTTGAACATGAACGAACTATGCTGAGCCTTGAGGAGATCATGGAGATGAGTTCCTATGTGGAGTTCCAATCTCATGGAGTGAACCATCACGTATCCACAGCTCTCCCAGACTACCAGCTTCGATACGAGATAGTCGAATCCAAAAAATTTATTGAGGAAACCACGGGAAAAGAGGTCTACGCGATAGCGTATCCCTACAACGAGGCAGGGAGAAGGGAGAAAGAGGCGGTTGCTAATGCAGGATATAAGCTTGGACGAGTTGGAGATAGAAAACTAAACAGTTTAAGTGTTGACAAGTACCTCATAAACAGCATTGGGATCGTCGAGGATTGCAGTATCAGAAATCTACGAAAAATCCTTGAACTGGCTCAAATTAAGACATTTTCTAGTTGGAAGCTGGGGACCAGATAAAGGAGGTATCCCCAATGGAAACAATAAGAACGGGATTCTCCTCGTGGTAGTGCAGTGTGACTAGTTTTCTCTCTACAGCTTTCTCCGCGAAAGCATCATACTCTAACTCAGTGCATTGGTCCTCGTTGAACCCGCTTATCTGACGCTCGGTGACTACACAGCCATTTGACTGCAGGTCTTCCAGTGCCTCACTTAACGTGGGCTGTACAGGCTCAGGTGTATCCGGTTCTGGTGTGCTCGGAATGGGCTCTCCAGCGGGGTTAAAGAGTTTTCCTGGATCTGACGGGTTGAAGCCGAAGCCGAACGAGGGGTTTGTCACGAACCATAAGATGCAGCCGGCGAAGAAAACAATGGAGCACATTAAGAACAGGGCCGCTATGGCGCTTCCTTTCCCTTTCCTCTCACTGGGCCAGGACATTGATAGATAGACGTTTATCCATATTAAAAGGGATTAAGGAGACTAAATTCAGAAAATGGACCCTAACTCACGGAATAATGCTTGAAATATGGAGCTTCCCTACATCGGATAACCATAATTTCAATAATATTACGGTAAAAACGCTGATCTATGGTCCGAGGAAAGAAAAATAGTTAGTTGTTTTTCTTCACCCACTTGGCGTATCCTACAAACCCCACTAGGCTGGAAAAGACGTCGCCCTTGGAAGCAGGATTCGCCTCAAGCATAGCTTGGACTACAGGGTCATGCTCCTTTACCAGATTGAAGACACCTGTAAGATCCAGCTGCTCCTCGACTCCTTTGAACACTAGTTTCTCCCATAGCAGCACCTGCTCTTCGAAGCTCCTGAGGCGAGCCACAGCGTTCTCATGGAAACCGAAGTGACTGATGCACAACACCTTAGGGTCAAGGGCAATTAGCTTGGTTATACTCTCTACCGTCTGAACGGGGTTGAAAGGAGGTGGACTTGCAGGTATCACGTGGTCAGGGCGTCCATGTGTATGACCCACCGTGTCACCGACGAATAGCACTTTTTCCTCAGGTTCATAATAGGCATGGCTGTGCGTGCTGTGACCCGGCGTCCAGATGACTTGAAGCCGTACACCTCCCAAGTCAATAACCTCGCCGTCGGTTGATGCCTTTACCTTCTCCTCTGGCAACCCCTTTATCTCGCCGTAAGGAGGCAGTTCACCCCTGAACTGTTGAATGGCAGCTGCCTTGATCTTGCTTGGATCCACCATATGCTGAACACCCCTCGGGTGGCAGTGAACTACTGCATCAGGGTATTCTTCGAGCATCTTCCAGCATCCAGCGGCGTGGTCTAGATGGATATGAGTGAGCGCTATGATTCCAACGTTCGCGACGCCCTGCTTCTTCAACGCCGCGAGTACGCCTGTTGTCTGTGTTGCTGGACCTGGATCCATAACTAACGTATGGTCTCCTTGGACAATGTACGTGCCGAGGACTCCTGTGCTGCCGTTGAAGGGAGAGTCTACCATGGAGACATTATCTGAGACGCGTTGAATACACATCAGCAAATTATCCAAGAGTCATTCTAAAAAGGGTTTTACTCTGAGATGCCGAGATTTACATGATTCAATTGAAGCAGTCACTTGGAGCAAAGACTTGGTCGGTGCCCAGCCCGGTATGGGTAGTGGGCACCAATGATAAGGAGGGAAAGCCGAACTTCATGACAGCGGCGTGGGGAGGAATCTGCTGCTCAAGACCTCCATGTATCTACGTGAGCCTCAGGGAAGCAACATACAGTTACGGGAATATCGTGGAGAGGCAGGCGTACACCGTGAGTATCCCTGGGGAGGAGTACTGGCGTGAAACAGACTACATGGGCATAGCCTCTGGGCGAGACACCGATAAAATGAAAGACACTGATCTCACGGCGATCCAGAGCGAACTCGTGGACGCACCCTATGTGGATGAGTTCCCATTGATACTCGAATGCAAAGTCATCGAGACAGTGAAGATAGGACTCCACACCCAATTCATCGGTGAGATACTGGACGTGAAAGCAGACGAAGACGTCATCACAGGTGGAGCCCCTGACACACAGAAGATAAGGCCCTTGCTCTTCGGGTCCGGTGATAGGGGATACCACACGGTTGGCGTGAAACTTGCGGATGCATTCACCCAACGCAAGCCTCCCACAATCTGAGGGTCATAAAAATATACAAAAAAGGGAGTAATGTTTAGCCGGACCAGCCCATTGAACCTCGGCTGTAAGAGCTAAAGCCGCCTCGGCTGCCCCAAAGTCCACCCATTATGCCGCCGTATCCACCACACCCGTATCCCCTTCTAGGATATACGGGAGGAGCCTGATCTGGAGAGCCTTCCGGCGCCTCACCGTCAGGTGTAGCCCAGTATGGGCCTGGACAGTATGTGCCATCCTCGTTCCAGTATGGATAGGTTTGGTTGCCGTTCTCATACCAGTAGGACATTGGATATGTGCCGTTCAGGTCCCAGTGAGGCATCGTATAGTTCTCACCATACTCTCCCCACCATGGCAGGTAGATTTGTTCGCCTTCCTCGTTTTCCCAGTATGGGTGAGCCAGCACGGGGCCTACAACGACGAGGGCGGTGAGGGCTACTCCGAGGACCATCGCGACGGTGAATATCTTGTTTTTCACTTTTTTCACCTTGCACCATGAATCCCTCGGGTTAAACATAAACCGTGACTGTAACATCTGTTTCAAATAATGAAACGACGCCCAAGAGATGCTTCGAGACCGTCGGTTAGTTTAGTAATTGTTTTAGGTTCATGAAACCACATTCTTTCTGTGATTCTATGAGCAAGTTCTCTGAGAAAAAGGAAGAAAAACTCCTCAAAGACGCCAAGGCATACCTTGTTCAGCGATGGGAGCCCAGACCCGGGTACAAGCCCATCGTCATGACGAAAGGTGAAGGCGTCTACATGTGGGATGCCAAGGGCAAGAAGTATCTGGACTTCATCAGCCAGCTCTACAACGTCCACATCGGCATGGGAAACAAGGTACCCATCGAAGCAGCTAAAAAACAGCTGGATGACTTGGCTTACGCGTCTCCCAGCTACTACAATGAGCCACAGATCAAGTTAGCCAAGAAGCTGGCCAAGATCACGCCCGGTGATCTATGCCAGACCTTCTTCGGTAACAGCGGCACCGAGGCAAATGAGGTAGCCATCAAGCTAGCTCAGCTCTACAGGGAGGCACCCAAGATCATTAGCTTCTGGGACGCGTACCACGGCTCGACCTACGCTATGGTGAGCGTCGGAGGGTCAGCGCGAAACAGGCAATCCAAAGGCCTGAGCATCTTTGAGGACTTCAAGCATATTGCGAGTCCTTACTGCTACAGATGCCCATACAAGAAGACCTACCCAGAGTGTGAGCTGTTCTGCGCAGAGTTCCTCAAGTACACCATCGAGAAGGAGGGAGAGAACAGCGTCGCGGCGTTCATGGCGGAGCCCATCTGCAGCTGGGCGGGTCAAGTGGTTCCACCTGACGGGTACTGGAAGCGTATCAGGGAGATATGTGACGAGAAAGGCATTCTGATGATCTTTGACGAGGTTATGACTGGCTTTGCTAGGACGGGCAAGATGTTCGCCACCGAGCACTGGGATGTGGTCCCTGACATCGAGACCTACGCGAAGGGTATTACCTGCGGCTACGTGCCGTTGGGAGCCTGCGTTGTCAACAAGAAGCTGGCTGATCACTTCAATGAGAAAGGATTCCCACACAGCTACACGTACAGCGGTCACAGCGTAGCATGCGCCACGGCCCTCGCGGTCATAGATTACTATCAGAAGGAAAAGCTTGCAGAAAACTCAGCCAAGATGGGTGCATACATGATCGATGAACTCAGAGGCATGATGGAGCGTGTTCACATCGTAGGTGATGTGCGTGGACTCGGCCTCTTCATGGGAGTAGAGCTTGTGAAAGACCGTGAGAGCAAGGACAGCCTTGTCCCGAAAGAGCTTTCAGCTGATGATAAGAAGGACCCTGAGAAGAACCCGATGCAGTACTTCACAGACAAGATCAAGGAGAATGGTTTGATTCTAGGCAGCAGCTGGGGGACAAGCATCCTCCGTATGATGCCTGCGCTTGTTATCACCAAAGATCAGGTGGATGAGGGACTTCAGGTCCTAGAGCAGACCCTCACAGAGACAATGATCAAGTTCGACCTCTAATCACCCTTTTTATAAATGAGGACATGGAGGCAATCCTTGAACGATTCGAGCCAGTCTACCCGGCTGAGAGCTGACTCGATCCTCTTTTACCTCACCGACGCCTCACAAACCGCATGTATAAGGTAGTTTTCACCGTAGTTGACGTGAAACCCCCAAAGAGCATAGACGGGGAGCCATGCCACGTCTCAGGACCATGCAAGATGTACAAGGTAGGTGACAAGATGACCATAGTGGGCAACCCAGGGCAACTTGTCCTAGGTGAGACGGACAGCGTCTGCCTCGCAGCGTTCAGCGCCATCCTGCCACTAACAAGCGCCATGACACGTGAAGTCACCGAGCCATGGGACTACATGGACAAGATAGCGTACTATAGCTGCCCTGACTCGGAGAGACCAGTAGTGTTCAAGGTAGAGAGAATAGAGGTAGAGCAGGGAGATTACCCGCCGCCCTACCCAAACCCCTAAGCAACGCCATAGTAGATGCTGTTGAACAACAGCTTGAATGTAGCCCTGTTCTGGTTCCTGAAGTGAGGTGGACACCCAATCAAGATGATAGTGCCGTCACCGGCGGGAACCTCAGCTACAGCCGCGTTTCCCCTCAGATGCTTCTCACCCAATACCCATCCGCTGAGTAATGGATCTGCTTCAGGGTACCAAGCTACGGCTTGCCCCTCCCTGACTCGAAGAGCTGGTCCCTTTAGGAACATTATAGCCTCCTCACGCCTGAACCCATAGCCTACTGGGTGGGTGTTATCCACAAGTACTCTTAGAAGGCTGCCTGGGCAGTAGAACTCCTTGTCGCTGAGCCCCTCCAAGGGCAACTCAGCGCCAGCCCACAGCTCTTTGACGGCGTACTCACAGGACCTGTTAAGGGCGATCACTGTCCCTCCTGCTTCAAGGAACTTTAGCACCTCTGCGTTGCCCTTCTCTCCGATCCCTTTCCTGTACTTGGCTTCGTACTGCTTAGGGTCATAGTATCGTTGCCCTACCATGCCATCCATAACTACGTCCCTGTTTAGGTCCGGGATCACTAGGACATCGATCTTACTGGACAACTCACCCTTCCTCACGTCCTCAGGGTACAGGTTCACATACTCGAACCCGTATTCGTCTAGTACCATTCTGAGCCAGCCCTCATCCGCGTTGGGCAGCCAAGCCCGGTACACGCCCACCCTCGGCTTACTCAGCTCAAAGACCTCGGATAACTCCTCCTTAAGGCTGTAAAACTCAAGGCCAAGCTCCTTCGCCATAGACTCAAGTAGCTCGTGGATACCGGGCTTAGACTCCACGATGAAGGCCCCAGGCTTCAACCGCTGGTTCTCTAGCTCCAACTCGTCTAGGCTCCTGCTTACCGTGTATCCTTCGTCGAGTAGCCTGTTCACGGCTTTCGCTGAGTAGTTGGGGACAGGGGAGAAAGCGTAGTATGGCTTCCTCCTTCCATGCACCTCTCCTTCAGGCATTGATAGGTCCTCTACCTGCTCCAGCTCTGCATCGAATGGCTCCTCGGCGTGGACAACCTCGACGCCCAGCTGCATGCTCAAGGTGTGAGCCGTCACGTCGTAGGGCACCTTTGGAGGCATATCCGGGTTGTCACGGAGGTCCGGGTAGACCTGTCGCTCCAGCAGCGTCTTTGCGAAGCCACCGTAGGGCTGCGCGTAGGGGATCACGTAGGTACCGGCGGGGTAATCAACGTCATCCGCTGTGAAGCTATCTTTAGCTCTTTGTATATTCACGTCACCCATCCTGAGGACCCAGAGGAGTTCGTTCAAAGCCCCGGGGTCCCTCTGAGCGGGATGGATCAGGAAAGCGTAGGGGCCGTTCCTCGGGTTAAGTGCGTTTCTGCCGATAGTGAGTGTGCCGTTGAGCCACCGTTTTCTGAACTTGGCCGCGGTTTGGAGGCACGCGAAGGCAGCTGTTTTCTCGTATTCGATTATATCTCTGAGAGTCCATTGTCCTCCTTCCCAGGGTATAGGGTGATTCCATCGCGCCTCGTGAGCGTTGAAGCCTCTTCCCGACTCCAGCTCCTCCTTCTTTATCTCTATCGGCGACGCGATTTTCACGGAGGCTGCCTCACTGAGGATACGGATGCCTCCGTGGTAGTGCTGGTAAGCTCTGGCGGGCGTCCAGCCATCAAAGACCCAGTGGACAGCCACACCCTTCTTGCCTTCCCGGGCCAACGCGTCAGCCATACTTATGCCCATAAAGTTGACTCCGCTCTGGAGCACCGGGTCGATGTTGGGCTCCATTGGGTCGATGAACGGGGGCACATAGAACCGTGGACCTGTTCTACCCATCTGGTGGATATCGTACACTATCTGTGGGTGCCACTGGTTGTGAGCGTGCTCAATGGTCATCTGTGTCTCCTTCAACGTGAACATGTACCAGTCTCTATTGTTGTCGTGGCCAGCGTACTTGTGATACACGTACGGCGGGTTGCTTCCCTCGTACTTGGTTCCAAGATACCTCTGGTACCAGTCAACGACAAGCCTGTTACCGTCAGGGTTCAAGCTCGGTACAAGCAGGAACACGACGTTATCAAGAACCTCCTTCACCTCAACGGTGTCCTCAGAGGCAAGCTCGTGAAGAAGCTCCATGCTCATCTGGCTTCCACCCACCTCCGTGCTATGAATACTGCAGGTGATGAGAACCACGGTCTTGCCTTTCTCGATGAGCTCGTTGGCCTCCTCGTCACTCAGCCCCTCAGGGTTGCTGAGTCTGAGCTGTATCTTTCTCAGCTCATCAAGGTTCGCCATGTTCTCTTCGGATGTGATGATCGCGAGGAGGAACGGGTTTCCCTCAGTAGTCTTTCCCAGATCTTTCACAGTGACGCGAGGCGATGCCTCAGCCACCTTCATATAATATTCAACGATCTCGGGCCAGTCAGCAAGCTTTCTGTCAGTGCCGACAAGGTACCCTAGATGCTCCTCGGGAGCAGGAATATGTATCATAATGAAAGCTTTGCCTTACAGCTAGTTAAGGTCAACGAATAAGCTAAGAACTCAGAAACCAACCAATAGGGAATGGAAGCAGAGAACCCAGAGGGACCGGGGCCTCAAGACGAGCAGGAAGAGACACCTCAAGAGAAGGGACCCAAGATCCCCACACAGACCGACTACCTAGCAGGCGCGATGCTAGCCAACGGCATCGTATGGGTGTGGATGCAGGCACTTAGCCTGTTCAGAGGCGTCACCAGTCAACTACCCATACGACTGTTAACTGACGCCAGTTTCCTCGTCTACGTGTTCGCTGGATACTTCTCCGCGAGCCAGGTGGGTAAAAGAGCGGATACTAAGCACTTGAATGTAGGGTTGAGGACTGCGGGATACAGCTGGATTGGTAGCCTCATCATTATGTTCACGATGGCCAGCGAACCGACACTGAGCCTCGCCGTTACACTTCTGATATGCTTCGTCGCTGGTAGCGTAGTTGGAGGTTATATGATAATCCGGAGACGACTTCAAAAACGTCGGCAGACGCTTGAAGCAAGTTCTTAAATCCTTAATGGTTGTAGAAATCTTAGCACCTGTGATTGACCATGTTTATAGATGAAGAGATTACGCCTGAAGAGGAAGAGGAGATTATCGAGTGGGTTGCAAGGGAATTCTACAAGTATGGGTTAGAGACAGCGGCTATCCTTTTCATAGAAAGCTACAAGCCCATAAGTAGGATTGGGGCCAGCATGGGTCAGGTCTTCTTCACGCCCTTGTTACCACTGTTTGGAGATAACGCTATCATCAAAGGTGAAAAAGTCTTCACATTCTTTCAAGAGTCTAGCAACGTTGAGAGACTGATACAGAGGCTTGAGGAGATAGCTGCAAATGGAATAGAGCCCAAAGAGAAAGAATTAAAAAAATCAGTGAAGAAAGAAGAGGAAGGAAAAACAAGCGATGAAAGGAAGGGCTGGAGAAAGTATCTTCCATTCTAATAGAAAAGTATGTTATAACTGATTTAATTGATGATCATCGATGCAGCTAGATTATCTCGGGGTCACTCTCAATGGATTACAGTAACAACCAACATTGTATAAAAAAATCTATGTTGGACGAATCTAAATGTCAACCAATACTCTCAACTTTTATACTAAACGTATAATTATGCACAAATATTAGCAGAAAATACGTGTATTTGAAATAAAGTATTATATATACAGAACAGTGATAGAAATTTAGGTCTATCATTCACTGAGCCTGTGCATTGTGCTACGTGAGAACGTACGCTGTGCGGCTCTTTGGATTAGGCTAACAACACGGAAGGAAAAACAATGGCAATTATAGTAGAAGGACGACTGATGACTTTCGTACTAATGATCCTCACCTTCGCGGTGATGTATTATTACATGTCAATTAGCAAAAAGAAAGAGTACACTATCAGATCAATGCCAGCTATGGACGCAATCCCTGAAGCAGTAGGGAGGGCGGCAGAGATGGGGAAACCTGTCTTCTGGACAGTGGGAATTGGTGGTGGACTCAACGATGCAACACAGGGACCACAGATACTAGCTAGCATAAGCATACTCGGTCACTTGACAGAGGAGTGTGTTAAGGCAGGTGTGCGGCTCGCTGCATTCTGTCCTCTAGCAGACGCACTGCCGCTAGTCGAGGAGGTCATGAGGACCGCGTACCTCTCGCAAGGAAAACCAGAGGAGTTCAATGTCGAGGATATTACTTTCATCTCTGGTCAGTCCGCTTACCTAAGCGGTGTACTGGGTTACTTCCAGAGGGAGAGGCCTGCCTCTAACATATTGATGGGCGGATTCTATTACGAGGCCGTCGTTATCGGTGAGGCTGGAAACGCGATCGAGGCTATGCAGATAGGAGGTACCAACAACACACACCAGATGCCTTTCCTCGTAGCCACATGTGACTACATGCTATTAGCCGAAGAGTTGTTCGCTGCCGGTGCCGCTGTAAGTAAAGACCCAGACATGCTGGGCTCGATCAAGGGAGAAGACATGATCAAGCTACTTCTCGTAGCGATAATAGGGATCGGTTTCTTGCTTGGCGCAGTGGGTATCACAGCAATCGCGGATCTATTAGGGGTGTAATGAAAAATGTCACAAATACTTAAACGTGAGGTCGTTTACGCTTTCACAGGATTAGTTACAGTAATCATGTTTGTTGATTACTTCTTCTTCGTGGATGGCTGGGGCTTCGCTGAGACAGTCAGGACATGGGCGGTTATCGTCTTCAACATCTCTCTAGGTTTAGGAGCAGTTCAACTCTTAAGACAGAGTGCCATGAACATACAGAGGAAGCGATCGAACTATGGGTTTAGCGCTCTCCTGGTTGCGACGTTCGCAATCATGCTGCTAACTGGTTTAGCAGGATATGCAGCTACGGGACAGATGACTGATAATGCCATCTACAACTGGTTATTCAACAACATGTACACGCCACTAGGTGCTACGCTATACCCGATCACTGGTTTCTATATCTTCTCAGCCGCATATAGATCCTTCAGGGCAAGAAACATCGATGCAGCACTCATGCTGATCGCTGGGTGCTTCGTCATCCTGAGCAACGCTCCGGTAGGCGAGGCTATCTGGCCTGGATTCGCAACTATCGGCGAGTGGTTCAGATTCACTGGGCAGATCCCGGGGATGAGAACATTCGCGATGGTTGGGTCTCTCGGAATGATCGCGTATGGGTTCAGAGCCCTGCTAGGTAAAGAGCGTGGATTCTACGCTGGAGGCGGAGAAGAATGAGTTTCACGGCGAAACTAGCGAACATCGACCGTAGAGTATTCTACTGGATACTCTTCATCGCGTTGATGGTTCCATTCCTAAGCCCCATCGGGTTCCCGCTTTCGGTCGCAGAGAACACTCGTGATCTTTACGATGGAATCACCGGTGACAACGTGGAGCCAGGAGATGTATGGATCATAAACTTCGGATACGGTGTAAGCGCGTGGTCAGAGTGCCACCCCGGTGTAACCGTCTGTACCAAGGCTCTCTTCAGGGAAGACGCGAAGATAATCTTCATGGGTCCCCACTACGACGTGCATCTTACATACAACAAGCTTCAGACAACAGCAGCCGCTGACTTTGCAGGCAAAGTTTATGGTGAGGACTATGTCTTCCTCGGTTACATTACCGGCGGAGAGGCAGCCATCACACAGCTGGCGTCTGACATGCGGAGCGTCTATCCTAACGACTACTTCGGTACGGATTTGGATGACATTCCGATGATGGCGGATGTTAACGGTTGGCGGGACATCGATGGAGTGCTTTCCTCTGACACTGGTGACTGGGGTTCATACTTCCTGCGACAGTGGCAGGGACCTCACGGAACTAGACTGGCTCAGATAGGTATTGCGATGCTTGGCTCTACGGGAATCCCGCTATGGCTGGCTGGCAACTACTTCGGAATGAGCGTCGGTAGCAGAGGAGGAGCAGAGCTAGAGATCCTCATCAATGAACTAGGTGAAGCAACCACATCTATGGACAGCATCAGCGTAAGTCACTTACTAATCGTAATCGCGGTAATACTGGCAAACATTGGCGTACTAACAGAGAGGAGGGAAAGCTAAATGGCATATCCAACAGCTATGTGGGACGTAATCGGTCTCTGGACCGGCTGGGTCCTGATGCTAATGATCTACAGCTATCCTCTGTACAAGGAGAATCCTGTGTACAGGACAGCTGAGTACATGTTCATCGGCATGATGTTGGCGATTAACGTTGTTACTAACTTTAGCAACGTGGTAAGGATCTGCATCACCCCAATGATGGGTGGAGATTTCCTGATGATCGTGCCGCTGATACTTGGTATCATGATCTACACGATGTTGATACCTGAATATCGGTGGGTTAGTAGATATCCAGTCGCCCTACTTGTAGGAGCAGGCTTCGGCCTCGGTATCAGAGGAACCATTGCACCTAACATTCAGGACGCAATTATCAGCACGATAACTGCGCCCTCGGATGGAGGCATGATGGCATGGATTAACTTCCTGTACATCGCCGTGGGTCTAATATGCAGCATGATGTACTTCTTGCTGACATTCGAGCACACTGGACCGCTCAAGGCACCGACAAGGATTGGACGTTTGTTCATCATGATCGCTCTGGGAGCGTACTTCGGTAACACAGTGCTGTTCAGATTCACGATGCTGACGGGCAGAGCTCAGTTCTTCCTACAGGTCCTGAAATTAATCCCAATGTAACAAATTCCCATTTTTTCTTTTATTTTTTTTTCTAGCACAGGTTTTAAGCCGTTAAAACTTAGTTTGTATGAGAGACTTGGAGAAACAATTACTCGACGATTTTCTTCATGACGAGAGGATAATGCCAAGAGTGAAGGTAGAGCAGCTTCTTCTGACCTATCTGGGGCTCAGGGAGTGTAGTCAGATCACAATCCCAGCAGAGTTTCCGGGAGGAGTCGAGATGGGGCAACGCATCGATGAACATGTTAAACCACATATGATGAAGCTTCAAGGAATCAAGGACCCAAGGGGCAAGGCGTTAGCCATCAATGCTATCAAGAGTCTTCTGGAGAAACAGTTCGAGGAGGTGGTGGAGGAGTCCGAGCCCTACAAGGCACTCTACCTGTGGAGCGACAGACTGGGCTTAAAATCAGAGCAAACTAAGGTCAGACCCACAGTCCACGAGGTATACTTGTTCAAGGACGGAGGGTCAAGAAAGGAGCTGAGGAAGCTTCAAAAGGAAAGGGAAAAGCTTAGAGTCAAAACCCAGAGAAGACCTGATCCGAATCTCGGAGGTATCCAGTTCGCGTACCCTGAGGAGTTCAACGCCAAGTGGATCAAACGCATGGGCAAATTGCTAGGCTACCCTGATTGCTGTATCAGCAGGTATGCGAATGACAGGGTAAAGGGAATAAACGTCGAGGTAAGAGCGGCAAAACAGCTGGCGGATGTAATCAAAGCCGAGGAGAAGGTGGACCCCCATGTGTACCCAATAGGCTACTTTTATCCATGTAAGACTGACTGCGAGAAAGCGATAAACAAGGGGAGCACATGGCATGAACTATTACAAAAGGAAGACGAGAGACTAGGAGCCATGTACGGTGAGATGATAAACGTAAACGTCATAATGGTGCTGAGGCAGCCAGAGCTAATCAACAGGTACGTCAGCCAGTTCAGGCGACCCGAGTCCTAGTGCTGACATAAATACAGGTAAATGGAATCAGTTTGATGTGGACAGCATCGACGACGTAATCAAGCATTTCCCAGTGGACACCAGATCTACTAAACCCGTAGATATCGAACTGGATACTGGTAGCTACCTCTACAGTGTAACGAACTCACATCTTATCCCATCAGGCTACACCGGCGTATCCTACATACTTGATACTCCACAGGCTGAGATGATCGCATGTCACCCCCACATCGTCGGAGAGTCCCTCAGAGCCCATTGTTTAGGTATCGCAGGTGAGTTTGTTAGGTCTATAGATGAGTTAGGGCTCCTCACCAAGGAAGATACCGCAATTATGCATATTCTCAGAGCGGGAGCAGGCTACATGGTAGCGGAAGCGACGCCTTACAAGGTTCCCATAATCAGCGTGAGAACAGAGTACAAGAAAACAGGTTACAGGGATCATAGCGACGACAATAGGAGTCTAGAGGTCAGCTACAAGAACTATCCCCATAACATGAGTAAGATATCCACTCTCATAATCCCTGATACATACGCGACTGGGCGCTCAGCGGAGGCAGCCCTCAATGATTGCTTCGAGCACAGGATACATCCTGACCTTATCATCCTCTACGGGTTCATTGCGATCCCATCGTTACAGAGGATAGGAGCTCTCTGTGAACAGCGGAACATAAAATTAATTAGCTTCGCGTTGTGCGACCTTACCCAGCTGGCTCACAACAACTATGACATGTGTGTCTATGGACCTGATGAGAGCCTGTATCTAGCCACAGGCGAGTACAAGGAACTAGGCAGCATAGTTTCCTCAGACACACTTGAGAGAATGATTCCTAGATATATCCCCGGCTTGGACCAGCCTAGAGACTGGTCAGAGAGACAGGCAGAGCTATTTAATGGTGTAGAGAGGGAGCACGGGAACATTCGGGGTCACCTAGAGAAGAGCATCAAGATCATCATGAACCTGAAAGAGATCAACGGTCAGCATGACTGGTATACAGACATGCAGAAAAGTGCTACAGAGAAAGAGTTACTTGAGCTAAGAAAAATCCTTAACAAGTACAAGTAGGACCACCATGCAGTAAATGTGATGACCTCGGGGTATGTGGAGGCAGATGCCTCTTCGCCAACAAGACCATGTTCTGGGGCAGAGACCTCTTCTATAGGGTCTGTGACACCACGAGGCATATGATCCGTGAACTCGAAAAGCAGGTGCCTCTAACACGAAGACTGATGGATGAAGACATGCTAGCTGTAGACGCGTTCGATTACCCCGAGATCAATAATGGCTGCGAGATCATTCCCTGAGAAAAAGTCAATACACCCTACAATATCTCCATACCATGCCAACCCCAGAGTTCGGAGTTTTCCTCAGCGCAGAGCGCCCAAGCTACCAAGACATATTGAACGATTTTCTGCAATGCGAAACCCTCGGCTACAGCAGCGCCTGGATAAGCGACCACGTAATCGGGATGTACCAGAACCCCGGTGATCCCCGTTACGAGTGCTGGACCACCATGTCGGCTCTCGCCGCTGACACTGAGACAATAAAGCTTGGACAACTGGTTCTCTGCAACCCATTCAGGCATCCAAGCCTGATGGCTAAGATGTCAGCAACACTGGACAGCATAAGCGGTGGACGACTGATACTTGGTCTCGGGACAGGATGGCACGAAGGCGAGTTCAAGGCATACGGGTATCCGTTTGATAGCCCCGCTGCACGAGTCAGAAGGCTGGATGAAGCAGCCCAGATAATCAAGAAGATGTGGACAATGGAAGCACCAAGCTTCAAGGGACGACATTACAGCATAGAGGATGCGTATTGCTCACCTAAACCGGTGCAGAAGCCACATCCGCCATTAATGCTTGCAGGGAGCGGCGAGCAACTGACGCTGCGCACCGTGGCGAGACACGCGGATATCAGCAACTTTGCCGCCTGGATGAGGTCACCTGAGGACTTTAAGCACAAAGATGAGGTTCTGAGAAGCCACTGCAAGAAAGTGGGTAGAAATTCAGATGAGATCACCAGATCTTGGGCGTGCTATGTTTTGATCAGCGAGGATCAGACCAAGGCAGAGAAGAACCTCAACAAGTACACCAAGAACCTTCAAGAAAGGTACGGTGACGCTGCCGCAGACAGGCGTCCTCCATTGAATGGTACACCTGACCAGATTATTCAACAGGTCGAGGCGTACATGGAGGCAGGCGTATCTATGTTTATCCTTCGATTCATGGGTGAGAACCAAGGGAAGGAGTCCAAGATCTTCGCCGAGGAGGTCGCTCCGTCTTTCACTTGAGCCCAGATTTTATCTTCTCTTAGACCAACTTATCCTTGATACATTATGGAGAATCGTCTATACAAACTTACCAGACCCGAGGTCGAGGAGTACCTAAAAGAGAACAACATAGTTCTCCTACCGGTGGGCGCCACTGAACAACATGGAAAACACATGGCCATAGACACAGACGCCTATACGGCTCTGGAAATGTCTAAACGGGTAGCAGAGAAGACCGGCGTCCTAGTCGCGCCTCTCATGAGCTACGGCTACTCGCCACACCACATGAACTTCAAGGGCTCCGTGACCCTTACCTTCCAGACCCTAGTCAACGTCCTGAAGGATGTATGCAAGAGTCTCATCCATCATGGCTTCGAGAAGATAGTCATCATGAACGCCCATGGCGGCAACACCAACCCCATCAAACAGGCGCTAAGGGAGATAGATGACGAGACAGGTAAACGGGTTTACAGCGTAATGGTGTACCCCATGCCCAACGGGTTCGGGGCAGAGGGCACCAAGGTGATAGAGCAGGAAAGGGGAGGCCACGCATGCGAGCTAGAGACCAGCGTGGGCATGGAGCTAGGGCACAGAATTCTAATTGACAAAGCAGAGAAATGGACCCCAGAGCACAGCAGCATTAACCCCAAACACAAAGGAAAAGTAACCGCGGCTTACAACTTCGACGAGTCCACGAGCATCGGCAGCTTGGGCGACCCTACCTTGGCATCAAAAGAGAAGGGAAAAATACTGGTCGAAAGCGCTGTCAAGGACCTTGCCGAGTTCATCGAGGATCTGAAGAGGCTATAGCCTCACATTTTTATTCGCGTAGAAACAGCTCCAGTTATGCGTATCAACGAGCTGGTACCCTTTAGATTCGTATAGGTTCCTCGCAGCGGTATTGAAGTCTGCCACGTGAAGCCCAACCGTGTCGAAACCTTGATCTCTGGCCCACGACTCGGCGGTCTCCAGTAGCTTGGACCCAAATCCATGCCTCCTATAGTATGGAACTATGTGGAGATTATAGATCCACGCATGCATATGCTTGAACGCCGCGAAGGGGACATGTTCAGCCAACCAGACTATACTCCAGCGAGGTCTTCATCTATCTCGGAGAAGTAAACTTGATGCCCACATCCCCATGGAGCAAGAGGATCTTTTTCCTCGAACTCCTTGAATTTTCCCCAAGCCTCCTCATCGCTCATGGATTGATCCCTGACGAACTCGATCCTGAAAGACTCCTAGTTCATCATCTCGAAGAACTTTCCATCCTTCTCTATCTCTCTGCCTCGAATCTTAAACTCAAATATCGGTCCCCTGAGTCAGGTTACAGTCACGTATTTTTAACTGTTAATCATAGGAGGTGAACATATCTTGTGACCAAGAAGGTTATTTGAGTGACTCGATGAGTTCAGAGGCTTTCTTCTTGTACTCCTCGATGAGTTGCTTCACCTTTTCCTCGGTGTCTGCCTCGGCATAGACCCTTGCTATGGGCTCCGTTCCGCTGGGTCTTACCATCACCCAGCTATCATCTTCCCAGATGAGCTTGACGCCGTCGGTGGTGTCCACTATCGGCGCGTCCGCTACCTCAGGTAACCGTCTGAGCACCTCGTCCTTGACGTGGTTCGGGCATGGTATTTTGTCCTTGCCCTTGACTCCCATGGGCTGCTCCGCTATCAGCTCGCTTAGCGGCTTACCTCGCTCAGCCATGATGTGAAGAAGGAGCGACATCACCATAGCGCCATCCCGTACGGGAAGAAAGGGGCCATACATGATGCCCCCGTTCTCCTCCCCACCTAGAGGGGCGCCGAGATCCACCATGGCGCGGCTGATGAGTACGCTTCCTACCTTGCACCAGTGGACCTTGCCTCCCTTGGCCTCTACGACTTGTTCGAGGCGCTGCGAGGTGCTCACAGAGGTGACCACGGTTATCCCGGGGTGGGTCTCCATGTACCAGTCTGCTATGAGGCTGAGGCTGCTGTCACCCCAGACGGCGACGCCGTGCTCATCCATGATGATGCTACGGTCACCGTCCCCGTCGAAGCCTACGCCAAGGTCCGCGTCTGTGGCCTTCATGAGTTCCTTGAGGGCACCAAGATTCTCGGGGGTTGGTTCGCTTCCTCTCCCGGGGAAGGTTCCATCTATCTCTGTGTTGATTGTGAATACTTCGCAGCCTAGCTTGCTAGCTATTTCTGGTGCGGTTATGGAGGCGACGCCGTTCCCCGTGTCGAGGACCACCTTGAAGCTTCTTTCCTTGATGGCTTCCAGGTCAACGTGACTGGTCACTGCCTCTATGTAGCTGTCCATGGAGTCGTATGAGTAGACCTGTCCAACCATGTCCCATGTAACCGGCTTGGGGTCGCCCTTGAAGTATAGTTCCTCTATCTTGGCCTCTGTATCCTTGCTGACCTCTACTCCGTCGCCTGCCTCCACCTTTATGCCGCTGAACTCTGGGGTATTGTGACTGGCGGTAACCATTACGCCTCCGTCCCACCCCATGTGTTTAATCATGTACTGGAGTGCCGGCGTTGGTACAGCCCCAAGATCATGGACGTTGCATCCTACACTGAGAAGACTGCTTACCACCGCATCCCGGACCATTGGGCTACTGGTTCTACCGTCTCTCCCGACTGCGATATCCTTGCCGAGAAGATGCCCAACCGCGGCCGCTAAACCCGACGCTAGCTCTATTGTGAACTCTTGGTTAACGATGCCTCTGACACCGTTGCTGCCGAAGAGCCTGGCCACTACATCACCAGCTTGGGCTGGAGGATGCTCTCTTCGATGGTCGTGCTCGGGCAGATGCTGACGCCTTCAGTGATGGTGACGCTGTCCATTATCTGGGCGTAGTCGCCGATGAGGCTCCCTGATTCCACCTTGACCCACTTCGCCAGTACCGCGTTCTCGCCGATTATGGCGTTCCGAACGCTGCTATAATCCTCGATGGTGGCTCCACTGAAGATGATGCTGTTCTGGATCCTGCAGCCTTTACCGATGTGAACGTTGTCGGAGAGGCTCACGTTAGGACCTATGACAGACTCTGCGCCTATACTAACATTCTCCCCTAGGATACATGGTTTTATGATGGTGGCGGAGGGGTCTACGTTTGTGTTTGGATTCGTGGATCCTTTTTCCTGATTCGCGAGAAGCTTGGCGTTTGCGTTTAGGTATTCCTCGGGTACTCCGATGTCAGTCCAGTATCCGTGGAACTCGAAACCGAAAAGCTTCCCCTCCTCAGCAAGAATCGGGAATACGTCTTCCTCTGTGTCAAACTTCTTTCCGGGAGGCATGTATTCTAGTACCTCGGGTTCAAGGATGTATATCCCTGCGTTAATTAGGTTGCTCGGCGCGCTCCCGGGCTCGGGTTTCTCAACGAACCTTGTGATTCTACCCTCATTATCGAGTTCTACGCATCCATATCTGCTTGGGTCCCTGACTTGATATAGCGCGATGGTAGCCAACCCGCCTTTCTCTTTATGGTAGTTTATTAGCCGACGTAAATCAAGATCCGTGACGATGTCGCCGTTCATCACTACGAAGGCTTGCCCGTTGAGCATATCCTCCGCATATTTTATTCCTCCACCTTTTCCTAGGGGCCGCTGCTCACGTGAATAGAGGATACCCAAATCGTGCTTGGTCGGTCCCAAGTAGCGAACGATGTTCTCCGCCATATAATAGACAGAGAGAACCACTGTGTCAACGCCACCCTTGACGAGGTTCTGAAGCGTATAATCAATAAGGGGCTGGTTAGCTAAAGGGAAAAGCGTCTTGGGACGGCTGCAACTTAGAGGTCTAAGCCTTGTACCGAATCCGCCTGCTAGAACGAGAGCTTTCAAGAGTATATCGCCGTTATTGAAGTCTGAATCAGAGTTAAGAAGCTTTTCGACGTTCCTCTGTTACTTTAAGAGGAACCCTAGCTCTTCCTCGATTTTTTCGGTGCTGAGCCGTTCATATCTCTCAATGGAGCCCATGTCGTACCAGAAAGCCTCGGTTATGTACGACGCCACCTTCTCTCCGCTGTTGACAAGGTGCTGCACGACGTCACCCATGATGTCGAAGGAATCGTGTTGACCCATTCCTTGTAGACGCTCCATCTCAGGCATCACCGAGCCGTCGAGAATCAAGATGCCAATGCTTATGGCGAGGTCTAGATTGGGTTTCTCTCTGAATTTATGTATCCAGCCTCCCTTGATATCAGCCACCCCTTCGTTGATCTTTAAACTTGGAGCTAGGGCTATCGTTGCCTTTGCCTCGGATTCGTGGTGGAACTCCACCATCTCTCGTAGGTCGATGTTGCTGATGATGTCTCCATAGTAGATGACTGCCGTGTCGTCCTCGGTTATGGCGCCTTGCCTGTAAGCGTTGAGTGTGGCGTTTGCGCTTCCCTTGAGGTTGGGGTCGTCTACGATGTACTTCATTTTGACGCCGAAGCGTTCACCGCCGTTGAAGTAGTTCTGTATTTGCTGGTGCTTGTACCCCACCAAGAGCACGAGGTCATTGATCTTATGGTGCTCATATAGCCTAACGATGTACTCCATGATAGGCTTCTCGTGGATACCTATGGGTATCATGCATTTCTGGAGGTAGTGACTGAGGGGCTTGAAACGGGTGCCCATACCTCCCGCCATGATGACGCCCTTTACATGCTTCATGTTACTCATCCCGTGAGGTGATGAGAACCAGTCCAGCTATAATGACTATGTAGCCGAGGGGCGTAAGTATAGTAGGGCTAATCTTTCCGGTCTCCGTGTTCAGGATGTTCATAATTAGAAGGAACCCTGTGGCTAGGAATACAAAGCCCACGAGGAACGTGGCGAGGGCCCTAGGGCTGAGGTTTATTCTCATTGACATTTGGGTGATCAAGACAATGTGGGTTGTGAAGATAAAAACTGTTAGGATTCCAGCTTGGCCGGGAGATACTCGTCCACGATGTACGTGAGGCCGTACTTGCTGAACGCCTCCAGCTCCGCCTTCTGCTCGATCTTCAGAAGTATGTCAAGCTCGTCCTGCCAGAACTGGTCCTTGTACCGTGGGTCCGCTTTTAGCTCAAAGAGCCGTTTATGGTCGTACTCAGTGAGGGGCTCCGTGGGCAGCTTGTAGTTCAATATGTCGCTGCCGAGCACACCGATCCATTTGGCGTCAGGTGTGGCGAGTCCTCTGAGGTGAGCCGCGTTGGCGCTGCCGCTGATGATTACCATGGCTATGTGTAAACCCCAAGGGTCAGCGTCAGTAAAGATGTAGATGGGGAGATTATAGTCAGTGTAGAGTCTATTAATGATGGCACGGGTGGACCTTGGGCTCTGCCCCGCTGTCTGTATAAGTAACGCGTTGAATTTCTCGTGAGCCTTCTCTTCCACGAGCCTGTTGAACATGGCGCCCTTCTCAATGACGAGCACCTTGTCAGCAGATGTCTCGATGAACTCGCTGCTGGTGATAGCTGGACCGATCATTATGCCGTCAGGGTGATCCGTGAGGTTTGTGCGCCGCCCCTCATACCCGGGTACAGTGTACTCGATAGTGAGATCACCGAAGATAGCGCTTCGCTCAGCTGGGAATATGTTAAAGTCCTCGCGAGCACGGTTCAACGCGACCTCCAGATCGGTGATA
Organism: Candidatus Bathyarchaeota archaeon; assembly: GCA_026014815.1. Classification (GTDB taxonomy): domain Archaea; phylum Thermoproteota; class Bathyarchaeia; order TCS64; family TCS64; genus RBG-16-57-9. The sequence continues at coordinate 20,935 of JAOZHP010000088.1, read as the reverse complement.
ATGTTATCCGATTCCTGCTGGTCGGTGTACTCGATGTCACGTTGACCTCTAGCCGAGTAGTAGGTCTCCCTGAGGGTGCTTGTCTTCTTCTGGGTTACGAGTTCTTTGGCGAACCACGCCGTCCAGATGAGCTGCGTGAAGGGTCTGATGTGACGAATATTTCTGCTGTGCCGTCTTATCATCCGTGGGCCGAGGACGTACTGCCGAAGGTTAGTGTCGTACAGGATGTTGTCAGTGGATCTGCTCTGCATGTGTATCCAGGGGAACTCTTGGTTGTTGATCTGCTCATAGATGAGGTTGCCTAACTGTGTAAGGCTCTTCTCCATTGATTCCCGTTTACGGTCCGCATCACTCCTATGATTCTTCGACAATCTCAGGTACCTCCTCTAGCTTTTTCTCCACTTCATGTATATCCGTGCTCACCACTCTGAGAAGCGGCTCAATATTGGGAGTATCTTTCTCAGCAAGTCTACCGCTGAACTCGGCTATCTTAGGTAAGAATTTGTTGAATATGTTTAGTCTACGCTTCTCCCGGGCGAGCCTGAACCTTCGGCTCATGAAGCCTCTTACGCCTCGCGCCGCCTCCCTGATGGCGTTGGTTATCTCTTTTTCAACCTCAGGCTGATCGGCCATGAACTCTTTGCCCACGCTCTTATAGGGTATCTTGGTTGAGCAGACGTGGACTGCGACGACTACGCTTGTGTCGCTCTCCACATTATACGTCTTCCAGTTGATGTTCTTGTTCGCAGCCTTCCAGACAACGCCGCTGCTCTCATCAAAGAGAAGGGGTATACGGTTGGCGAAACGGTAAGTCGTGATCCCTGAGCCGTGCATCTTCCTAACGTTCTTCCCAGTGGCTACCGCCGCCTCCACGATGAAGGGATAACCGAGGTATGTGCTGGGCTTACGTGTGACTACCTTGATGTAGTCCTCATCAGTGAGTCCCAGCTCTTTCTTTATACCGGTCTCCATGAGCTCCTCACCGATTGGGCTGAGGCAACTTGCATCTGGACGCTTAAAGTTACCATACTCCTTGGTGGAACGTACTATCCTTAGGATGTCCTCTGGGCTTAGCATCTTTGGTCTTGCTTTCAGGCTTATCTGAGCTAGCTCAAGAAACCGTTCAGCGGTCTTGTTTCCAACGCCTTGGAAGTTGTCCATCATGAATGTTTTCATGTTCTTGGACTTGGTCACGGAGATGAGCCGCCTGAATGCCTCTACATCCACGCCGTGGGGGTGCGGCTTCACTCCTACAGGCAGTGGTGGAAGTTTCTCTGTGCCTCGCTCAAACTTGTATAGACGGCCCTTGGGGCCGATATATGTTATATCCGCATAAGGATTGACCATGGCTGTTTGTTTCAGGTACTCGATGAGGCGATACATGATGCGGCTGTAGTCGCCGTCCATCTGTAACTCGATCGCTGTACCTCTCCATCCGCTAGGGTTCTGCTTGACTGTGTGTTTGAGTATGTTGGCGCGGTTATTCTGGATGTCTATGTTCATAACAAACTCGTGGATGTCACCGCCCGTGCTACTCGTGATCTGAACCGGTTTGTGGGTTGTGATCTGTCCATAGAGTACAGCCATTGTTCCTCCCAGCCCGAAGGTTCCCCTCGCCTGCTTGAGCTCGTATTTGCTCCCGTAGAATACCTGACCGAAGGCTTGGGGAATATGTTCTGCTGGTAATCCTGTGCCGTTGTCCTCGACACGCATCACGTATATCTTGGTCTCTGTGTTCCTGTTGTCGGGTACCTCGCTTATCCTGAGGAATATCTCCGCTGGGACCTGCTGCACCTCGCATGCGTCCATGCTGTTCTCGATGAGCTCCCTTACGGCCGTGTAGGTGGCTCTGCTTGGGTTACTGAAGCCCGCGATCTCCCTGTTACGGTAGAAAAAGTCCGCCGGACTGATTGATTGGTACTCTACTTGTGGCATGCTGTTTTATTCCCTTCTTCTCTTGGGCTCGTACCAGAGCTCTCCCTTTTCCTTCTTCAATCTGCGTCTATAAGCATAAAGGTGATTCCACACGGTCTTGTGGAAAGCACCGTTGATGAGCATCTCCACGGCCTCCTTGGCGACTGGAAGCATCTCGAAGCTACCGATGAGGGCCACTGTGCCGCCGTAGATGCTGACGAGGCACTCGGTGAGCTCCTCTATGAGCTCCCTGCTCTTACCCTCTTTACCGATGAGCCTGCCCTTGATCCTTGCCTGAGCGTTTTTACTGGTGCCAACGTAGTCTTCTAGGTCGATGACTAGGAGGTCGTTATCCTCGTTCATGAGGGCCATGGCTCGTTGGGGGCTAAATCCCCTGCCTATGGCTTTCACCATGTTTTTCGCGGTGAATATTACTGAGACGTCGGTCTGCTCGGGGAGGACTTTGACCTCGACGTTACCGGACTCGCCGTCTACGGTGAGGTCTACTAGGAGAGTGGCCTCGATTCGTTTCTTGGATTGTCCATGGGGGCCGATGAGGACGCCCACACGGTCCTGTGGGATCTTAATATACGTCTTCTGTTCCACCGGTTATCCACTCCTTTAGTTCCTTTGGGTCCCTCGTCTCTACGTCTAGTCTGCTAAAATAATTGTTTATATTTTGAATATCTCGTTCTATTAACATATTCGCCATTGGGTGACCTGTGAGCATGGCTTGGCTCACATCAAATATCACGGGTTTTTCATCTTGTACCATTATGTTGTACTCGCTTAGGTCACCGTGGACGAGCCCCGCTTTCTGCCACATGAGCTGCATCTCATGAAGGACTAGCTCATAGAACCCTGACGGGTCCTCGGGGTCCAGCTCTCTGAGAAGGGGTGTAGATAACCCGTCCTCGCCGATGAAGGTCATCACCAGTATGTTCCTATAGAACGCGATGGGCTCAGGGGAGTTTACTCCCGCGTTAAAGCAGAGCTGGAGGTTGCTGTACTCTTTCTGGTTCCATGTGTAGATGACGGCGCGTGACTGTTTTCGCACGCGTTTGAATCGTGGGTCTCCCTGAATGTACTGCATCATACCCTTACGGAACTCGGCTGTGTGAGTATAGTATATCTTGATGGCTAGCTCCCTGTCGTCCTTGTCAGTGGCGAAGTAGACCCTGGCCTCCTTACCGGTCTTGACGACGCCATGGAGGTCTTTTATGATGCCTCGTTTGAAGAACCTGAGTATTCCCTGTACTGTGAGGCGGTCGAACACCTCCTCTATAACCCGGAAGTCTTCCCGGTTCTTGTCCTTGAATAAGGCTTCTTCCTCGTAGCGGCGCTCGATAACGTCTGTTTTTTTGTCAATGTCTTCGTCTATATCGTTGGGTCTGGACACGGTATCATCTCAATGTGTATCTGGGACAGGGTTCATCCTGGGTTCCACTGGCTTCGTGGTGGAAGCGATTTTTCCCATTCATTTGCCTCTTAGCGTGAATAAGATGGCGTGTTGCTTAAAAACTGTATCCGAGTCACTTGTACGCAATAACCTGTTTTTTGGCTTATTTTGGTTAAAGACGGATAAAAGTGGCTTATACGGTGTAACCTTAACTCAATCTAGGTTCACTGGGATGCGATCACGGATGGAAGCGCCTATAAAGGTGATTTCTGAGGTGTACGCGTATATCTCAACGCCTTTTCTCCCCGCGTTCCTGAGTGCCTCAGCGAAAATAGGGTCCATCGCCTCGTTGGGCCTGAACTCCTTGGCGTCTCCCCGCTGAATAATGAAGCAAACAGCTGACCTTCCATCTTTGAGTGCTTTCACGAGGGTGTTCATGTGGCGTGCCCCACGCTTCGTGGGGGCGTCAGGGAAAAGAGCTATTCCATCCTCGACGAGAGTGCAGGATTTTGCTTCCACCATTGCCTGCTTGTTGCTGTCTGTGAGGAGAAGGTCGAGCCTTGAGTCAAGGTAGCTGGGCTCCATCCTGTTCACCCGATAGCCAGAGAACTCCTGTAACTCGTCCTGGGTGATGGCTTCCGCGAGGAGTTTGTTGGGTAGCCGGGAGTCGATGCTGACGAGGGTGCCGGCGTACTCCACGAGGGTCAAGTCGTACCCTGTCTTTCTGTGATCACCCTGTTTCTCAAGGACATAGACGGTTGTACCCGGCACCATTAGTTCATGCATCCTCCCAGGGTTGGGGATGTGTGCCAGAGTCTTCTCACCGTTGAGCTCAACGACGCCGAGGAACCTGTTAGGGCGTTCAAGCAGAGTGGCTTTGAGGGGAGTCGAGGGATGCTTCATGTTTGTTACCCAAGTAGCCTTTGTATCTCGTTGAGGAGATGCATGGATGACGCTGCGATGAAATCCACGTGGGTGTCTTGTCTTAGGGGCATGTCTCCGAAGAGTTCCCCGTCAATGGTGTAAACGCCTCCTGCCTCCCTGAGGATTAGGAGTCCAGCTGAGATGTCGGTGGCTCTGATGATGCCTCTGAGGTCGAAGTGGGCGTCGAGGACACCAGAGGCGACGTGGCACAGACTCATGGCGCTGCAGCCTATCCCTCGTAGGTGGCGATTCTCCTCGATAAGAGGTTTGATCACGTCAAGTCTGGGGGATTTACTGATATCCATGGACACCAGTGCTTCACGGAAAGGGACAGGTTCAGCGGTTTGAAGTGTCCATGCTTCTTGGAAAGCCCCTCGGTCCTTCTCAGCGTAATAGGTCTCCCCAGTGTTGAGGTTCAGTATAATGCCGGCGAAGACGCCGCTCTGTTGGTCTGTCCGGCTTACGCTGATGCTCGTCACCGAAGGTGGAAGCCCCCTAGCGAGGTTCGTTGTACCGTCCACGGGATCAGCCACAATAACATAATCTCCTGTACCGAAGGTCTCGTCCCCCTCCTCGCTGATGAGGGTGACGGGGATGCTGTGCTCGTTGATGGTGTTGATTATAGCTTCCTGAGCCTGAGAGTCAAGGAGGTCTTTGAACTTGTTAACCGGCATACTGTGCCGTCTGGGGATCACCGTGTAAACCCTGTTCTTGATGTTTTCCGCTAGCTCATGTAGTATGTTTTTCCAGTCGATTTCTGCCAAGTTATCATCCCGCAAAGTCTTACATATCGGAGACGCGTTCAAACTGAAATTATTAATGGTTCAGCTCCCCGAAAATGAACAAGTGACGTTAATCATAATTGGATTATGAACCGTGTCCTCGACAAGAAATTCTATTCACGGGACACAGCAGAGGTTGCTAAGGGTCTTCTTGGCAAAGTTTTGGTCAGAAAGCTGGACGACGAGTATCTTGAAGGGATAATCGTGGAGACCGAGGCATATTACGGTGTAGATGACCCGGCGTCAAGGGCTTACCACGGCAAGAAACAGTACAACCGTGTCATGTTTGAGGAGCCGGGACACCTCTTCATCTACAACGTACACCGGTACTGGATGCTCAACTTCATAGCTCACGATGATGGGGTGGGAGGCATCCTGATTCGTGCCATCGAGCCCACAAAAGGCATCGAGACAATGCAGAGAAACAGACCAAAAAAGAAAGAGACTGATCTCACCAGTGGCCCCGGGAAGCTCACAGTTGCTCTGAGAGTCACAAAAAACCTCAACGGTTTACCTATCACAGACGAGTCATGCACTATTCATGTAAAAGGTAACGAGATGGAGTTCGAGATAGGTACCAGCCACAGAATAGGTGTAACCAAAGACCTACCTAAAGAACTCAGATTCTACATCAAAAAGAATAGATTTGTATCAAAATAGAGTAAAAGAGGTTACCCCTTCCACTGGACTATGGCGCCCTGCTTCTCCAAGGCGTCAAGCTCCTCGTCGGTCTTACCCAGCTTCTCCTTAAGGACCATGCGGGTGTGCTCCCCTAACATGGGGGCTGCCCTGTTAACTTCTCCCGGGCTCTTGCTGAACTTTACTGGGAAGTTGGGTATCATGTACTTGCCTGCGACCTTGTGCTCCACCTCGACCCACATGTCACGTGCCTCTAAGTGGGGGTCGCTCATGGCTTCGTATGCCTCGTAGATGGGTGCGCAGGGGAAGCCCAAGTCTGCCAGCCACTTGAAGGCCTCCATCTTGGTCATGTCCTTAATCTTCTCAAGCACAAGGTCCTTGTTCACCTCGTCCACGCCCAGCTCCTGCTTCAGGTTCTCGATGGCCTTGCCTCTCTCACCGGCGATCTGGATCCAGCCGTCCTTAACCGGCAATACTCCCCAGATCCTCTGTGGGTCACGTGGACGCTGGGCCCTGCGCTGGATTGGGCTCTCTCCTATCAGATCGTAGGCAACGCTAGCGCAGCAGTTGAACGCGACCATGGTGTCAATCTGTGCACAATCAATCATTTGACCTTCGCCCGTCTGGTCACGGTACCTGATGGCTGCCATTATGCTGAAGGCGGCGTACATGGCTGGTCCCAGGTCGCCCATAGCGCCAGCCATTGTGACCGGTGGATGATCGATGTTGATACCCTTGCCTGTGGAGTATGTGTGGCCGCTGATAGCCTCAGCGATGACGGCGTAGCTGCCGTACCTGCTGTAGGGACCTGTTTGGCCGAATCCGCTTAAGGCAGCGTATATGATCTTAGGGTTCCACTCCTTGAGGACGTCATACCCTAAGCCAAGGCGCTCCATGGTGCCGGGGGCGAAGTTCTGGATGACCACGTCGCTCTGCTTTACCAGCTCCTTGATCATCTCCTTGACCTCTGGGTTCTTGAGGTCCATGCTTATGCCCTTCTTGTTGAGGTTGAGGGCGTAGAAGGTGGTGCTTGTGCCGTGATGCAGCTCGCCTGGCCCCATCCTGCCGATGGTTCCCCACGGGGGCTCTACTTTGGTTACCTCTGCGCCAAGCTCGGCCAGCATCATCGTGGTGTATGGCCCGTACCATACGTGTGTGAAGTCTAGGATCTTTATGTTCTCTAGTATCTTCTTCATAATAGCCAAAAAAGAGCCGGGGGGGATAGATAATGTTTGCCTAATTCAGGTACCAAATAAAAGATAATCGTTCAGAATAAGGTCTCACAGCTGCTTGTTTACGAGGCTAAGGGCTTCTATTTTGGGTTTAGGTACTGGATTTTATCTTTATTCAGTCTTAAATTCATTTCACTTCCCGTTTTTAATATTACATCAATCAAATCTTACACATGGTAGGATATCGCGTAATTATAGGTTCGATGAGTCACGAGACCAACACATTCAGCACCGTCAAGACGACTATGAGCGATTTTAGACCCAAGTACGGGGAAGAGATCGTAGCGACTCTCAGGGGAACAAGAAGCGGAATCGGAGGCTACATTGAAGTCTTTGAGCGTGAAGAAGTCGAGTACATCCCAACCATAGCGGCGGGAGCCACACCGGCTGGACCACTCCGGAACGCGGATTACTGGAAGATTGTTGAATATATCAAGAATGAAATAAAGCAGGCTGGAAAAATAGATGGTGTTCTTCTCGCCCTCCACGGAGCCATGGTCGCCGAGAACGTGCCTGAGGCAGAGGGAACACTACTCAGGGAAGTAAAGAAGCTGGTAGGTGAAACTCCAATAATAATCACCCTTGATCTTCACGGCCTTATCTCGGATATGATAGTAGAAAACTGTGACGCCATCTTCGGCTACGACACCAACCCTCACGTGGACATGTATGAGAGAGGAGTCGAGGCAGCGGAGGCACTGATGAAGACAATCAGAGGCAAGATAAAGCCCACAGTAGCCCACAAGAAGCTCCGTATGCTACCCCCAACAATCAACCAGAGGACAGCAGAAGGACCTATGGTCAAACTATTGGAGACCGCTAGGCGAATGGAGGAACAAACAGGCGTCCTCAACGTATGTCTATTCCCGGCGTTCCCATACGCAGACGTCAAAAGGGTAGGCTCAGCAGTCGTGGCAGTCACAGATAACGACCCCAAGCTAGCCCAGAAACTAGCTGACGAGCTTGGAGCACAGATGTGGAACCTAAGAGAAGAGTTCCTCAAGCCCCTGACACCCATCGATGAAGCGGTGAAGACCGCGATGGATGCCCCCGAGGGACCAATAGTCCTCGCTGACGTGGCAGACAACCCGGGAGGAGGAGCCCCAGGAGACGGCACAGAGATACTCCGCGAGTTGCTTAAAAAGGGAGCAAAGAACGTGGGAATCGCATGCATCAAAGACCCAGAGGCCGTCCAGAGAGCCATCGAAGCAGGAGTAAAGGGCACAATCACCATGAAGATAGGAGCCAAGACTGATGACTTCCACGGAGAACCGCTAGAGGTCACTGGCGTTGTACGTACCATTACTGACGGCCGGTTCATCCACAAAGCGATGGCGATTGGAGTCCCAGCGGATGTCGGCCGTACAGCCGTCATCGACGTAAACGGGATTGAGATTATTCTCACAGAGAGGAGTCACGCGCCCAACGACCCCGAGGTCTACAGACGGAACGGTATCGAGCCCACCGACAAGAAGATACTGGTACTGAAGAGCAGGGGCCACTTCAGGGCAGCATACGAGCCCTTCAGTAAAATGGTTCTCGAAGTGGACGCTCCCGGGTTAACCACGCCGAACCTTGAATGGTTCACGTACCAGAACATTCCACGTCCAATCTGGCCCTTCGATCAACCAGATTAAGAGTAATGATGATAAGATGATTCAAGGCCGATGGGACGTTACAGTTCACGGTTTAAAGAGGGTCCACGCCTCATGGTTTGAGATCACCGATGAGGGAGGGAAGCTCAGCGGTAGATTCGTCGGTATCGAGGGCAGCGCAAGACCCATGACTGAGGTCAACTATGAAGGTGAAGAGCTGTATTTTAGGCTCCCCTCACAATACGAGAAACATAAGGGAGACCTCGTTTTCAAAGGAACCCTCGTTGACGATGAGATTACTGGAGAGACCAACGACGAGAACGATAACTGGGTTGAGTTCACCGCTGTCCCTGCGCCTAAACTTGAGTACAGAGAGGTGGAGTGGGGAGAGCCGATAAACCTCATCGGGGAGGACTTGTCTAACTGGGGACAACGGTTCTCAGAATACACAAGCGGCTGGGGGATCAAAGAAGGGGTTCTCAGTAATACTCCTCCCAGCGTCGACATCATAACCAGGGACAAGTACACTGATTTCAAGCTTCACGCAGAGTGGAGGGTCCCTGAGAAGGGCAACAGCGGCATCTACCTAAGGGGCAGGTACGAGATACAGATACTGGACGACCATGACAGGGAGCCAGATGACGGGTCAACGGGGTCCATCTACGGGTACCTTAAGCCCTCAAAGAAGATGACAAAACCGGTAAGAGAGTGGAATACCTACGACATCACCTTCATTGGCCGTTGGGTCACAATAGTGTTCAACGGGGAAACCATAATAGATCGACAGGAAATACCTGGCTTGACGGGGGGTGCACTGGACTCAAACGAGGGGGTCCCCGGCCCCATTATGCTTCAAGGCGACCACAGGGCCGTCGAGTTCAGGAACTTAGTCTTGACCCCCGCGAGACCCTAATCTTCCAATCCCCTATCCCATTTCTTGAACACGGCCTCGATACCGTCACCCAGGACCTCGATGTCACTGATCTCGCCCATTCCAGCCTCATGCAGCCACTTAACGTGGTCAATTGTCATGGGGTCTATGCCTATGCACCTTGCAGCCGTAGCGTCCGCCGCAATAGGGTCGGTGCTGGCGATTATGGTGTCCATCTTCACTGGTTCTCCTTGCCATGGGCCTTTCCCTGATTTTCCATAGAAGCCGTCAATGACACTCATGGTGGGGGGTAGCGTCTTGCAGATATCATAGATGACGTTACTCATCCCCATTGGATGCATGCCGAACTTACTCCTTGTGGTGAGCATCCCGAACATGTTCTTGAGGCCCATGGTGATGCTGGTGTGGTGCAGGGTCTTCATCGTAGGAACTGTGATGATGGCTGACTCGGTGGCGATCCGTGCAACCTTGAACTTTTTCACCTTCCTCGGCTCCTCCACCACAAGCTCCACCTTGTCCTCCAGCTTCCTCATGTTCACGTACTCGGCTCCGAGCCTCTCGATGACCTCCATCATGCCCGTTGTGTGTATCGCCTTGTCCGGGGAAGTGATGCCTCCTTCGGTCTCCACCACGATGGCTTTCTTTCCAAGATCATGCATCCTATTGATCACCGCCTCAATTACGATCGGGTCGGTGGTGATCCCCGTCTCATATGTGTGGGATGTGATGAGGTTCGGCTTCACAAGCACCGTGCCCCACGGCTCCAGCACTTCCTTGTAGGGGATCAGATCCAGCGCCCTGTAAACAGGCTCCAAGCCTCTCATGCCTTTTATCACAGCAACCTTTGACATTACACACAGTATAACAGACAACTAGATATGAATCCTACCAAACACAGAGGAGTCAACATGAAACACCTAGAATAAGCCCCAGAAACGCACAGAATCATTCACGATCAATGGAAAAAACGGTGCGAGTGCGCCATTAAAATACGTAAAAACGCGGCGATGACGGACACCCCCTCACCCTTCTAGGTCACACACACGAAAAACGCTTATACCCAGTAACCCGGATCATTTTTTCCGCGTAATTCCAAGTCACTTTGTACAAACCCTGTGCTGGAGCCACTCTTAACACGGTTACAAGAATAATGGTGCGACCGCCGGGGATCGAACCCGGGCCCCCTGCGTGGCAGGCAGAAATCTTACCACTAGACCACGGTCGCTCGCACACCATAGACGCGTAATGCCGGATATATTTGTTACTCTAATGGATCATCGATCTCGAAAATATATACGTAAGAACACGTAACGGCAAACGAACAACCGTGTCCTTCCCCGACGAGCACGTCACATGCACCAGTTGTAACGCAGTGGTACCTTGGAGCCCGTCCTGCATCAACTGCGGAGAAAATCTGCCACCTAAACCCAAGAGGCAGCCCCAGATAGAGGCATCAGAGGAACTTCATGTTAATCAAGGAGCCCAGGTGCAGGTACTCGAAGTAGCAGAACCAGAGATTCTTCCAGAGGAAGAACCAGAGGGCAGACTCGCCAAGTACCTATTGTGGAGAGTGAAGGCACTGGAACTGGCTGAACAGGGGAAGATCAGCCACGAGGCCTTCCAGAAGCACTACACGGACTATATGCTGAAGACACGTCAGATCATCGAGCTTTACACCGACATTGGGGACGAGGTTGTCGAGGCAGGGGAGATACTTCAAGACACCAAGAGGCTCGTCGAGGAGAAGCAGGAAGAGAGGGCACGAGGAGAGCTATCCACTGAGGGGTTCATGCGGGAGTTCACGCGCCTCAGAGGAGTAATCGAGAAAGTCTCGGATAGCATCATGAGGCTCAGAGCCAAACGGAACAGCCTCGGCGTCGGGGGAAGCACCGAGGAAGACGTCGTAAAACTCAAGGAGATACAGAGGAACCTCCACCACTACAAGATAGTTTTCTCAAGCATTGTGACCGCTCTTAACGCACCGGCAGAGATGCAGGGTCCTGTGATCTTCGATCTCTCAGAGATGATTGAGTTATTCGAAGCAAGCGTGGATTGGGAGTACGAGCACGTAGAACCAGAGGTCGAGCCAGAGCCGCAGAATGAGCTTGTAACGGAAATCGAGGCTATAGCTGAGACTGAAAAGATCGCGGAGCCAGAGCTATTCATAGAGCCAGAGCCAGTCTTCCAGCCTGAGCTTGAGTTAGAACCACAAGTAGAGCAAGTTTTTGAGCCCGAGTTAGAGCTTGAACTTACCGCTGATCCAATAGAGGAAGCACAGCCAGAGCCCGCTACAGAGGAGCCACCAGAGGAGAAAGACCCAGTCTACGATGAACTAATCAAAGCAGTAAAGGGCCACAACCACGAGATCAAGAGACTATTAAAAGCAGTCAGGTTACACGACAACGTCCTTCTGCTGGGTCCTCACGGCGAGGGAAAGACCGAGACTCTTCTGCAACTCAAGAACCAGTTGGGTGGCGTCTACCTCCATTGTGACGAGGATGTCACTCAAAGAGAACTGGTGGCAGGGTATAACCCACCCGCAGGTGGTGACGCCGTGCATAACGGGTTGTTAATGAGGATAGTCCATGAAGAGGAAGAGGCACCAATACTCTACTTGGACTCGGTGATGAAGCTTAAGCCAAGGACACAGGGTATCCTCTTCGAGGCCATGAACAACAAGACATTCACGAACCCAGTGGATGGAAAACAGTATAGCCTCCCAGATGAGTTCACTGTGGTCGCTGCGAGCAACCTAGATAACACGGTGCAGGACACGCCTGACCCAGAGTTCCTTGACAGGTTCGGTAAGACCATCATCTGGAACAAGACGCCGATAGAGAGTATACAGGCGTTACTGGCAAGGTACGCATTGCCCGAGGATGTCTTCAACTTCGCTGTCTGGATCAAGCAAGAGGTTGACAGGATGCGCTACCTGGTGCCCATAAACGTCAGGAACCTCATCAAGTTCGCAAAAGAGTACAAAGCTTACAGAGATCACTATGAGGATGAGGCGGAGCTCAAGCAACTAGCAGTGGACAGGCTCCTCAAGATGCGTGTAATCAACCCATTCGGCGTCGAGGAGTACGAGGAAGCCTACCAGCGCGTAATGGAGTATACCTGGGATAAGCCATGAGCGCCACTCCAAGTGACGACGTCCCGATAGTCTCACTGGTTTTCAGGATCAAAGGACGCGGCGTCACATACGTGGACGGTAAAAAAACCAGCCACATCTTCATAGAGAAACACGACTTGGAGCAACAGGTCAAGGAGTACATCGATGAAGGCCGCCTCACACTTGACCTTGAGGGGAAAAAACGTCCAGACCTCATCTACTTTGGGGGAGGAGGAGGCTTCTACGCGGCAATCCTTGAGGACCCCGAAGCAAAGATAGCCACGCCAGCAGTGGACAGCTCGCAGGTCACACGTCCACATATGCAGCCAGTCACTAACTACGACGAGGACAGAAACGCGTTACGGATCATAAGAGAGAAACGTCACTACGACTTTCTTGAGCTTCTAGGCTCCTACAGACAAACAGTCAACGACTACAAAGCTGCACCTCGGATGAAAAACACGAGAACAGCCTTGCTTCTGGACAGCAGCGAGAGCATGGTGGAGCCATGGAGTCTCTGGGAACAGTACCAGAAGATCACGATAGCACAGTTCCTCGCCGGCGTTATCACCCTGGCGCAGGTCAATACCTCTATTCACAGCGTAGGCGCAGAAATCAAACATATCCATGATGCGAGTGAAGTGGAGCCCAAAGGAAAGGAAACAAGGCTAGACCAAGCACTGGGAGAGGTCCTTCTGCAGGAGCCTGAGCGCGTCGTGGTGATAACCGACGGCAAACCAGTCTCCATCATTGGCGAGGACACCGAAACGGAAAACGAGAAAACTGTTGAACTGCTGAGCAGCCTCGCTAGGTCAAACCTGGACGTGCTTGTAGTACTGCTGGGTGATGACCCAGATATGAAGAGACACTACATGCAACTGGAAGAGGAGCCGGGAGTCCAGCTCATAGAGTTAAGCACAGGCGGTGACTTCACCAAGATGATGCACCGGCTAGCCTCATGGCTGGGGTAACAGACTTATCCAGCCGGGAAGCGAGGCCACCAGTTTCTTCATTATCCTCTCGGCAGCCTCGATCCAGACCACCGTCTTCCCGTCGTATGCGTCACCACCTGATGCCCCAACTAGGTCCGAGACGCCACGCATGATGAGGAGTCTTGTGTTGTTCTGTTTGCACACCCACGCGATTCCGCCTGATTCCCAGTCTCCCACCGTTGCTTTGTATTTCTCTTTGAGCAGGGGTATGTCCTCGGGTCTTAGGTCACGGTCGCCGCTGACGATGGAGGCACGTGTCACTGGTATAGGTGTGTCTCTCAGCCATGAGAGGTCGATCTCTGTGGTGAACTTGGCTATGACCTCGTCTGTGTCACTCATCTGGTTGATTATGTCATAGACCACGGCTTTTTCCACGAGAGTAATGGTGTCCCTCTCGATCTCGCCCTTGAACCCTCCACAGGTGCCCATATTGATTATCAGCTCGGGGCTCCACCGGTCGATGGCGTACTGCGCTGAGGCAGCGGAGGGTATCTTCGCCCAGCCACCGTGAAAGAAAATAACCGGCTCACCGGTAATCTCTGCCTAGAACCATTGACCGTAAGAAGAGTCCTTGAACTTGGCGTCTGGATATATCTTGGGGATGGCTCTCCACTCGCCATCCGCTGAGATGATCACAACTACTTTGGGACACATCGCCTGTCATTAGATGAAGCACGACATAAAATCTTGTGGATGAATAATGGGGGGTTTAATTTGATTCGCGTGCCGTCCTCAAGACATCCGGTAGATCGTTCACTGTCGGAGCCACAACGCTGCAACCTAGCTCAATGAAAGCGTCTTTTGTCCGCTCTGACGCTGACACGCTGCCATAAACCCCTGCGAAGAGCACTCCGGCTCGAGTAGAAGTCATATAATCAGCGGAGGTATCACCAACGTAGAGAACACGCTTGTATGGCTTGAACGGCTCTAATGCCCTGAGCAAGGCGTAAGGGTTGGGCTTGTGAAGATCACTCCTCCCTGTAGCCTTGACGGCTTTTGCTACGTCATCGTGCCAGACCTGAGCGTCAGAACGAAACTTGTTTAAAATATCTCCAAGTGCATGGCGTGCCGTGTTAGCCAGACTTCCGGAGGCAATACCCATCCTGTTACCGCCAAGAAGAACACTGAGCTTTTCCAGAGTCTCCTCCGAGACCACAACTCTCTCGTTCTCGATGAACCCGGTGTCGCCCTGATTAAATGTAGCAGACTGTCCGAAGGTCTCCTGGAACAGTTGAGTTCCCCCTAATGTCTCCTCGAATAACGTTGAGACCATACTTTCCCCTACATCTCCAGGGAAGTTCAAGGCCCTTTTTACGGGACCAAGCTTCGAGAAAAGCCTTTCATCCACGGCTTTGACACCGGTGCTATCCAAGCTCATGGCGAAGTCATGGAGCCTTTCCTTTACTCCTTCAACATGTATTGATACCTCGGGTCTGTGTTCCTGGATGTACTGGAACCTCTCAAAGGGGGTCTCATACCTCAAGGATCGATCAGCGACCTCGTTGATCATGTCAAGTTCCTTAGAGGATAAATCGGCGAGCAGCTTCATGATGAGGGTATAGGTTAAAGCCCAGTCGTTATTGAAGCCCCCTGTCTGTTTGTAAGCGAAGTTAAGGTCGGCGTCAAAGAATGATTCCTCTATTCGTGTCCCAGTGAATGCCTCAATGATGACGGTTGTGGTCCTAGCCACTGACCGGCAGTAGGACTCTCGTATGTCCAAGAGCACGCCGTCGCAGTCAAAAACCACGACATCAACTTCCCTTAGTTCCTTGAGGCTGCTGTCTCGGATGTAGGTTGGATTATCCGAGAAACATTTCAAGATGTAATTTTTCTCCATGCCAGACCTCAACCAGTGAACCCTTGACAGCTCGGCCTCCGGAACCGTCATATTCCATGGCCAATAAGCCGCGAGGAGAGGGTGACCCTTGGCTTTAAAATGGTTTGGGGATGCGTTGTCTCACCTATCTGGGATTTTCCATATGACGGTTGTAGCATCAGGATTTGGAAAACCTTTATACGCATAAACGTTGTTCAGAGGGTTGCAATATGGCGGCTCTAGCCGTTCCAAGGATGAATAAAATGAGCATGACAGTTATCGACGGAGACGGCCTTATACTGGGCAGGATGGCTAGCATAGTCGCCAAGAGGCTTCTCGCAGGGGAAAAAATCGAGATAGTAAACGCTGAGAACATCGTCGTTTCAGGGAACCGCCACATGATCCTAAAGAAGGAGCACAAGTTCCTTGAGGTCGGTGGCCACGGCAAGGGACCCATCCACTACAGGCAACCCCACAGGATGGTCCGCAGAACCATCAGAGGTATGCTACCTTACAGGAAGGACAAAGGAAAAAAGGCGTTCAGCCGCCTCAAAGTTCATATCGGTGTCCCTGAGGAACTGGAAACCGCTGAGAAAGCAAAGATGCCAGAGGTTCACTCAAGTAACCTGAACCGCAGGTTCGTGACCATTGGAGTGATCGCCGAGAGCATCGGCTGGAAGAAGTGATAAGAGATGTCTGTAAAGAAAAAGTCAGTTCTGGCAACCGGTAAGCGCAAGACCAGCAAGGCAAGGGTCGTCGTTTCAGAGGGCAAAGGACGCATCAGGATCAACAACACACCCATCCACCTCGTTGAGCCTTACTTGGCTCGTGAGAAGATATTAGAGGCGTATATGCTTGCAGGTGACTACAGGGGCAGAGTGGATATCAGCATCAAGACCCACGGCGGAGGCGTAATGAGTCAGGCCGAGGCCGCCCGCATGGGAATCGCACTGGGACTAGTCAAGTTCACTAAGAGCAAGCGCCTACGTGCAAAGTACATCGAGTATGATAGGACCATGCTTGCAGGAGATGCAAGGCGTAAGGAGGCCAAAAAGTTCGGTGGACCAGGCGCGAGGCGTAGGAAACAGAAGAGCTACAGGTAGATGCGTATGGTTAGAATGATTAACCCGGTCGTCGAACGCGGTGACCGGATCAGGGAAGGCAAAGGTTTCAGTGTTGACGAACTTAAAGCCGTTGAACTCACTCCCAGTGAGGCCGTACGTCTAGGTATCCCCGTTGACAAGCGCCGAGGCACAAGCCACGAGGAGAACGTGGAGACACTCAAGGAGTACCTCAAGGAAGCTAAGAAGGCAAAGGTCAGCTTCAAGAAGCCAAAGCAGACGGGCAAGCCCCATATCAGGAGGGTTCATAGGGGCAGGACCAGTTCAGGTCAGAAGGCACGTGGCCTAAGCCGAAAGAAGTAATACCATTATTTTCTAACCTTATTGTTATGTCTGGATTAGTTAAACCGACAGTGCGTACTGTCGCTCTCATCCTCTTGAGGGATGGAAAACTGCTTGTGGAGAGGCGTACGATGGACAAGTTGACTGACCCCGGAGTCGTAGTTGTCCCAGGAGGGCACGTAGAAGAAGGTGAATCCCTGGTGGATGCGTGTAGGAGGGAGCTTCGCGAGGAGCTTGGGCTTACCTGTGATTGCTATGAATGTGTGGATATGATGACTTGGGAGACACCACATGAGACTCAGTTGGTTCATTATCACCTCTGTGAGGGCTGGGAAGGGGAACCAAGATGCAACGAGGCTGAAGAGGTTTTCTTTATTGGCATGGACGAGTTGACCCGTGTTGATATTGAGACTGAGAGAATAGTCTTGGCTAAGCTATTTGCCTCCAAAAAAGGTAAAGTATATTAAACCGTTACACTGAATTGTAGCGATACTGTTGAGTGTAGATACATTCATTATCAAGGACCCTGAGGTAGCTAAACTCCTAGCAGACCCCACGCGGAGACAGATACTACACATTCTCAGACACCGTGAACAATCAGTTACGGACCTAGCCAAGGCTCTTGAGAGAAACCACAGCAGCGTTATTCACCACCTGAACGTACTCCGTGAAGCTGGGCTCATCAAGGTTACACGGGAAGAGAAAGTCAGGAACATGGTTCAACCCTACTATAGGAGTGTAAGCAGGAGGTACCATGTCGCTTACAGTCTCACAGAGGCCCTCAGCGAGGACCCGGACTTCTCGGCTTGGCAGGAAGATTATATCGATAGACTGCTCAAGGGATTAGAGGCATATAGCGTCATCGTCCCGAAGGACAGAGAAGATGAGGTCAGGAATCTTCTCAGGACATGTTACCTGAGGGAGAAGAAAGCGTTCGAGGATCGGCTTTCCCAGAGAAAAACCCCTGTTCAACGAAAGAGTTACGGGGCGAGGAACGTGGCCAGCATCCTCAGCCACATGCAGCTCCGCAAGGACCCGGAATACGTTGAAGCATCACAGAGACTCAGCGACATCATCGACGAGATCAAGGGGGAACACAGGGTTCAATGAGTTCTAGCGGTGACGCTAGCTCCCGGAAGGTTCAGTGGAGCATATTCGGTAGATTGTTCAGCTACATCACTCCCTACTGGGAGCTGAAAGCTATCCTCGTCATGGTGGTTTTGAGCACGTTTCTCGGAATCCTATCACCAGCCATCATAGGTGGCATAGTGGATATAGTGAAGGACGTGGCATCCGGGGAGCAGATCGATGCCGGGACAGGTGTCACCAAGGTAGCTTCCAGTGTTTTGTTGCCGGTCTCGGGATGGGTGACGGATGTAGCCGCCATGGACTCCGGTTTCGCGACTCTCCTAGTGTTCAGTTTAAGCCTCGTGGTCATCGCGTTGTTGACAGGTGGCCTCAGTTTCATTCAGAGGTACATGCTAGAGATTGTCAGCCAGCGGGCAGGATACGACATAAGGAACGACATGTACAATAGCCTCCTAGAGCAGAGCTTTAGCTTCTATGACCAGCAACGCACAGGGCAACTCATGGCACGGGCCACGGGGGACATCAACATGCTTGGAAGGTTTTTTAACATGAGTATCAGGATGGCTCTCAGTAACCTGCTGACACTGGGCTTGGTGGTGTACAGCATGATGAGTCTAAACCTTGAGTTAACACTAGTTTCCTTACTTGTGATACCGTTCCTCCTCTACTCGACGCGTGTCTACTCAAGAAACGTTACTCCCCTGTGGCGAGAGACACGGGAGCAGAACGGAGTAATCACAAGCGTACTCCAAGAGAACCTGTCAGGGCTCCGCGTGGTCAGGGGCTTCAACAGGGAGAGCTTTGAGGAAGAAAAATTCGAGGTGGAGGTAGCTAAGTTCTTTGACATCAATATCACGTTGGCTCGGCTCAGGGCTTTGTTCATGCCTCTCGCCACGCTAATCGGCAGCGTAGGACTCGTAATCATACTCTGGTACGGTGGTAACCAGGTCATGGCCGGGACTCTTAGCGTCGGCAGCATGGTTGCTTTTTACTTCTACATGTCGCGTCTTCTGAGACCAGTCCGCATGCTTGGGTTCATGACAAGCATGTTCGTCAGGGCTAACGCGGCTGCTGAGCGTGTGTTCGAGATCGTTGATGCTCAGGTGGACGTGAGCGATAAGGAGGGAGCAATTGAGATTGCAGAGATAGAGGGTGAGATCACCTTCGAGGACGTGTGGTTCAGCTACGACGGTAAATACATGGTGCTCAAAGACATTGATCTGACAGTGGAGTCAGGTCAGACAGTGGCTATATTAGGCGCGACTGGCTCGGGGAAGAGCAGCATAATCAATCTTGTGCCCAGGTTCTATGATGTGTCTAAGGGCTGTATCAGGCTGGACGGCGTGGACATACAGGATATCACCATCAAGAGCCTGAGAACTCATATAGGTATCGTGCGGCAGGACCCTTATATTTTCAGCACCACTCTCAAGGAAAACATCGCTTACGGCGTGCAGAACGCGAGTCTTGAAGGCATTAAGGAGGCCGCGAAGCAGGCCAAGATCAACGAGTTCATCGAGGGGCTTCCTGAGGGCTATGACACTAGGGTGGGTGAACGAGGCGTAACACTTAGTGGTGGACAGAAGCAGCGTGTTGCTATCGCTCGTGCCTTGTTGAAGAATCCTAAGATATTGATCCTTGATGACAGTACCAGCAGCGTTGACACGCAGACGGAGTACGAGATTCAGAAAGCACTGGATGAATTATTGGAGAACAGGACCACATTCATCATCACTCAACGCCTTAGTAGCATCAAGAAAGCTGACTACATCATCGTTCTTGAGGAGGGGGAGATAGCCGAGGAAGGAATTCACGAGGACCTCATGAAGCTTCAGGGCATCTACTACAAGCTGTACCGGACTCAGATAGCCGGCGCCGAGGGAGGCGGGTCCTAATGGGATGGAGAATGAGGAGATACGCCTCGGACGACGATTATGAACGCTCCATACCCGATATGGTACTTTTCAAGCGAATGGTAGGATACATCCTCAGTCAGAGAAAGGAGAGCTTCATGCTTCTCGTGGCTATTCTTGGGAGTTCCATGATCAACTTGCTTCCACCTTACATGTTCAGCCTGGCTATTGACAAGTACATCGAAAAACTGGATACTCAGGGTCTCATATTGATCAGCGGAGGCTTCCTCGTTGTCTATGCGTTAATCTTCGTAGCCCAATATGGGCAGAGGTTCCTCATCAGCTGGCTTGGCAGCAAGCTAGAGTACGAGATACGTATGGATATATTCAGGCATCTTCAACGTCTCGGACTCGACTTTTTCGCTACGCGGGAAGTGGGAAGCATCGTGTCTAGGGGCACCAATGACATTGACAAGATCACTGAGTTGGTATCCAGTGGCATCGCTAACGTGGTGGCTGACCTGATCACCCTATTCGGTATCATCGGCATCATGCTCTACATGAACTGGTGGCTCAGCCTTATCACTTTCAGCGTCATCCCCATGATGGCGCTGTTCCTCTATTTCTGGGGCAGACGAGTCAGGAAAGTTTACAGGGAGACCCGTAAGACAATTGCAAGCGTCTCCGCCAAGATGGAGGAAAGCGTCAGCGGCATGAAGGAGATACAGAGCTACAGCCGGGAAGGCGCGACGCGCAGAGAGTTCCAGCAAGTAAACCTGAGCAACATGCAGGCCAATGTTCAGGCAGGTCAGGTAATGTCTGCTTTCTGGCCTGCAGTACAGATCTTTACGGCGGTAGGCAACTTCCTTGTCCTCTGGTTCGGCGGCTCAGCGGTCATGAAGGGCGACCTCAGCTTGGGGGTGCTCTTCGGGTTCATGAGCTACCTCGGTAGGTTCTTCATGCCTATCCAAGACCTCAGCGGCTTCTGGAACAGCGTCCAGTCAGCCCTCGCTGCGGCTGAACGCGTCTTCGGTATCATGGACACGCCAGTCACCATCACCAGCAGTGAGGGAGCAATGGAGCTTCCACGCATCGACGGTAAGATCAGCTACGAGGATCTAAACTTCGGGTACAAGCAGGATCAGCAGGTACTTTGGGATATCGATCTTGAGATCGAGCCTAAAACCACCGTGGCTCTCGTTGGACCTACTGGGGTAGGTAAGACAACAATGATCAACCTACTCTACAGGTTTTATGACCCCGTGACGGGCAGTGTCAAGGTGGATGGACATG